>DATABK010000056.1:0-3126 GCA_036259695.1 Actinomycetes bacterium
CTGATCCTCGGCGGCGGGTTCGGCGGCGTCAGCGCCGCCAAGCGCTTCGAGCAGCTCCTCCCCTGGCCCCCCTGGCTGGACGTGACCCTGGTCAGCCAGCGCAACTACCTGCTGTTCACGCCGATGCTGGCCGAGGTCGCGGCCGGGTCGGTCGAGGCCGGCAACGTCGGGGTGCCGCTGCGGGCGGCCTGCCCCCGGACCCGGTTCCGCCGGGCCGAGGTGCTCGGCGTCGACCCCGACCGGAAGGTCGTCCACCTGCGCCGCGGCGACGCCCTGGAGACCCTCGCCTACGACCAGCTGGTCCTGGCCCTCGGGGCCGTGCCCAACTTCCGCAACCTGCCCGGCGTGGCCACCAACGCCCTCACCCTGGCCACCCTGGAGGACGCCCGGCGGCTTCGCGACCACGTCCTCGGCCGGCTCGAGCGGGCCGACCACGAGCGCGACCCGGCCGAGCGGCGCCGCTGGCTCACCTTTGTCGTGGCCGGCGGCGGCTTCGCCGGCACCGAGGCCGTGGCCAGCCTCTTCGACCTGGTCCACAGCGTGCTCCGCTACTTCCCCAACGTCCGGGCCAGCGAGCCCCGCTTCGTCCTCATCCACTCCCGCGACCGCATCCTCCCCGAGCTGGGCGACCGGCTGGCCGGCTACGCCAGCGGCAAGCTGGTCGGCCGCGGGATCGAGCTGCGGCTGGGGGTGGCCGTGGCCGGCGCCGACGCCGACGGGGTCGAGCTCAGCGACGGCGAGTGGCTGGCCGCCCGCACCCTCGTCTGGGCGGCCGGGAACCGGCCCAGCCCGGTCCCGGTCGTCGGCCCGGAGGGGAGCCGAAGGGCCGATCCCGGGCAGGGGGCGGTGCCGGTCGACCGGACCCTGCGGGTGCGGGGCCGCGACGACATCTGGGCTGTCGGAGACTGCGCCCGCGTCCCCGACCTGTCCCGCCGGGGGGCCACCTGCCCGCCGACCGCCCAGCACGCCGTCCGCCAGGGCAAGGCCGTGGCCGACAACGTGGTCGCCGCCCTGACCGGCGCCGCCCCCGAGCCGTTCCACTTCCAGAGCCTCGGGTTCCTGGTCCCCCTGGGCCGCCAGAGCGCCGCCGCCGAGCTGCGCGGGATGCGCTTCTCCGGCCTTGCCGCCTGGCTGCTGTGGCGCGGCATCTATCTGTGGAAGCTCCCCGGGCCGCAGAAGCGGCTCCGGGTCCTGCTCGACTGGGCGGTCGAGTTGCTGTTCCCGAGGGACATCGCCCTCACCACCTCCGAGCGGGCTCGCCAGGTCGTCGAATGAGCGTGGCCAGCATCTCGACCGCCAGGGGGGACGGTCACCGCTCGGCCGCCCGCGCGGTGGCCGCCGGCGCCCCGGCCGGGATCGTCGGCGGGCTCGCCTTCGGCGCCGCCATGGCCCAGCTGGGCGTCCTGCCCACGGTGGCCACGCTGGTCGGGCTGGGGTCGTCGCGGGCCGGGTTCGCCGTCCACATGGCCATCTCGGCCGTGGTCGGGGCCGGGTTCGGGCTGATGGTGCGCCGCCAGCGCTGCGGCCCCAGCGAGACGATGTTCCTCGGCGCCGCCTACGGGGCCCTGTGGTGGTGCATCGGGCCGCTGACCCTGCTGCCCCTGGCCCTCGGCCAGGCCCCGGGCTGGGACGTGGCCGCCGCCCAGAAGGAGTTCCCCAGCCTGGTCGGCCACCTGCTGTTCGGGGTGGGCACGGCCCTGGTCTTCGTGCTCCTGCACGGCCCCGGCGAGGCCGGGCGGGCCAGGCAGCCAGTGGGGGCCGGGGCCCTGGCGCGCGGGCTGGCCGCCGGAGCCCTGGCCGCCCTGGCCCTGGGCGCGGTCCTGGAGAACCGGGCCCCGGCCGTGGCCGCCGGGGCCACCCTCGGGCTCCTCCAGGCGATCCTGTCGCCAAGGTCCGACCAGGGGATCGGGGCCGCCCTGGTTCGCGGGCAGGGCTACGGGTTCGTGGCCTGGGTCGTGGGCGAGCTGACCGTGCTGCCCTGGCTGACCGACGAGGGGCTGCGCTGGTCGCTGGCCGAGGCCCGCGACAGCTTCCCCGGCCTGCCCGGCTGGCTGCTGCTGGGCGCGCTCGCGGCCGTGACCCGGACCGTGCTGGACCGCCTGGCCCCGCTGCTGTCCTCCGAGCACCTGCGGGCCTACCGCGGCACCACCGCGGGCAGCGGTGTCCTCGCCGCGGCCCTCCGCGGGGCGGTGGCCGGGCTGCTCGGCGGCGCCGTCATCAGCCAGCTGATGCTGCGCGGGGCCGTGCCCGAGGTCGCCGAGCGCCTCACCGGCTCCAACGGGCCCCTGGCCGGGATCGCCGTCAACCTGGCCATCGGGGTCGCCATCGGTGTGTCCTACGGGCTGCTGTTCCGGCGCCTCGGCCAGGACGTCACCTGCGCCCTCGGCTGGGGGCTGTCCTACGGGTTCCTGTGGTGGGTCCTCGGCCCCCTCACCCTGCTCCCGGCCCTGCTCGGCGGCGACCCCGAGTGGACGGCGGCCGCGGCCGGGGGGTCCATGTCCGCCCTGGCCGGCCACCTGGTCTACGGCGGCTGCCTGGGGGTCGCCTTCCACCTCCTGGAGGCGCCGTTCGGGGTCCCATGGCTGGCCCGGACCCGGGCCGAGGCGATGCGGGCCCTGCGCCGCCGCGAGGAGCTCCTGGCCGCCACCCCGGCCCTTGGGGCGGTGCTGCTGGCCATGCTGCTGACGCTGCTGGTCGTCACCCTCGGCGCCTGAGCGCCGAGCAATCCTCAGCTGGCCCGCTCGAACAGCTGGTAGAAGGGCGGGAAGGTGCCGACCAGGCCGATCACGAGCAGGAACATGGTCAGCAGGAAGCCCTTGGAGAGGCTGAGCTCGCGGTCCCGAAGCCGGAAGTGGAGGTTGATCCAGACGATCACGTAGATGATCGAGGCCACCGTGGCCTTGCCGGTGAGGGGACCGGAGGGGGCGTACAGGTTGAGCAGGTCGGCGAACTCGGTCGAGGCGGCCGCCCCCACCGTGAGCAGGCCGAGGGCCGCGCAGCCGGCGCCGGCGGCGACGGTCGCGGCGACAATGCCGCCGTTGGGCTCGGTCTCGCGGGCCTGCATCATGCGCCTCCTGGAAGGTCGGGATCGTCAACGGTGCCTGGACGGCGGTGGCTCGGGCCCGG
>DATABK010000057.1:0-3556 GCA_036259695.1 Actinomycetes bacterium
GGGCCGGCCGGGTCGAGGCCGGCGACGCCATGCCGGCCGCCCTGGCCCGCTCGCTCCGCGCTACGCTGCCCGGGTGAGGAGTCGAGCGCCAAAGGGGGCGAGCGGATGATCCCGCAGCGCAAGGGCCTGGCCTCCCGGCAGGCCCACGTCGACCTGCCCGAGGGCACCGTCGAGGAGGAGCACGGCCGCCAGGCGTTCACCGGCCGCGCCTCCCACCTGTACCGGACCGCCCCGCCGACCGCCTGGGTCAAGGTCGAGGGCCCGCTGCGCCCCTGGGCCTTTGACTGGAACCAGCTGGCCCCGCCCGACCAGACCGACCCCGAGGGCGACCCGCTGGTCGTGCTGTCCAACCAGGACCTGAGCGTGCTGGTGTCGCGGCGGTCGGCGCCGATGCCGTTCTTCGTCCGCGACGCCGACGGCGACGTCGTCTACTTCGTCCACCGGGGCGAGGGGACGCTGGAGACCGACTACGGCCCGCTGCGGTTCCGGCCCGGCGACTACCTGGTCGTGCCCAAGGGCACCACCCACCGGGTCGTGCCCTCCACCGACGACAACTTCTTCCTGCTCATCGAGGGCGACGAGTTCGTCCTGCCCGACAAGGGGCTGCTCGGCCACCACGCCCTGTTCGACCCCGGTGTCCTGGAGACGCCCGAGCCCGACCCCCACGACGAGCGGGGCGAGTTCCGGGTCCGGGTGCGGCGCCGGGGCGAGGTCACCACCTTCACCTTCCCCCACCACCCGCTGAACGTGGTCGGCTGGCAGGGCGACCTGGCGCCCTATCGGCTGAACGTGGCCGACTTCCGGCCGGTGGTCAGCCCCCGCTACCACCTGCCGCCGAGCGTCCACACCACCTTCCGGTGCCGGGGCTTCGACATCGCCACCTTCGCGCCACGCCCGTTCGAGACCGAGCCGGGGGCGCTGCGGGTGCCCTTCTACCACTCCAACATCGACAACGACGAGCTGCTCTTCTACCACGACGGCGACTTCTTCAGCCGCAAGGGGATCGACAAGGGCATGGCCACCCTGCACCCGGCCGGGGTCCACCACGGCCCCCAGCCGGGCGCGGCCGAGGGCGCGGCCACCAAGGAGATGACCGACGAGGTCGCGGTCATGATCGAGTGCCTGGAGCCCCTGACCCTCAGCCCCGAGGCCGAGAAGGCCTCCATCCCCGCCTACGCCACCTCCTGGGCCCGGGGCCTCGGCCTGCTCGACGAGTGAACCGGTGACCCGCTGGCTTGGGCGGGGGGTCGGGCTGGGGCGGATGCTCGGCATCCCGGTCCGCCTCGACCTGTCCTTCATCGCCGGGCTGGGGGTGGTGGTGGCCCTGAGCCGGGAGCTGTGGGCCCCGGCGGTCACCGGGGCGGCCGCGCTCGGCTGGTCGGGGCTGTTCGCGGTCGCCTTCTTCGGCTGCGTGCTCGCCCACGAGCTGGCCCACGCCGTGGTCGCCCGGGCCGTCGGGGTGTCGACGACCGAGATCCGGCTGTTCCTGTTCGGCGGAGTGGCCCACATCGCCGGGGAGCCGGCCGCCCCCGGCGACGAGGCCCTGGTCGCCCTGGCCGGACCGCTGACCTCGGTCACCCTGGCCGGCCTGCTCGCCCTGGCCAGCACGACCATCGCCGGCCCGCCCGGGGACCTGCTGGCCTGGCTGTTCGTCGGCAACCTGGTGGTGGCCGGCTTCAACCTGCTTCCCGGGTTCCCCCTGGACGGCGGCCGGGTGGCCCGGGCCCTGGTCTGGCGGCTCACCGGCCGCCGGCTGCTGGCCACCCGGGTGACCGCGGCCGGCGGCCGGGCCCTGGCCGCCGCCCTGGTCCTGGGCGGGACCGGCGCCGCCCTCTGGCAGCAGACCCTGCGCTGGCTGCCCCAGGTCGTCCTCGGCCTGTTCCTGTGGCAGGCCGCCACCCAGGGCGAACGCTCGGCCGTCCGCTCGGAGCTGCTCGCCGGGCGGGCCGAGCGCGGGTAGCCTTTGCCCATGCTCGTCACCGCCCGCCTGCGCCCACCCGACCGCGTCGTCGAGGTGGCCGACGTCGGCCGCGTCGCCGACCTCCTGGCCCGCCTCGAGGTCCTGCCCGGGGCGGTCCTCGTGATCCGTGACGGCGCCCTGCTGACCAGCCAGGACGAGCTCCGCGACGGCGACAAGGTCGAGGTCCGGTTCGCGATCAGCGGAGGCGCATGACGATGGCGATGCGCTGCAAGCGCTGCCGCGGCCAGGCGGTGATGGAGGTCCGGCGCCACAACGCCGCCTTCTGCCGCGACTGCTTCTTCCACTACGTCGGCCAGCAGGTCACCCGGGCCATCGCCAAGTACCGGATGATCGGCCACACCGACCGGGTGCTGGTCGCCGTCTCGGGCGGCAAGGACTCCCTGGCCCTCTGGGACCTGCTGCTGGAGCTCGGCTACCAGGCCGACGGCCTCTACCTGAGCCTGGGCATCGGCGCCTACTCCGAGCGCTCCAAGGCCGTCTGCCAGGAGTTCGCCGACGCCCGGGGGGCGACCCTGCTGGTCCACGACCTGGCCGGCGAGCACGGCTACACCATCCCCGAGGCGGCCGGCAAGGGCGGCCGCTCCTCCTGCGGGGTGTGCGGGCTGTCCAAGCGCTATGTGTTCAACCGGGCCGCCGTGGACGGCGGCTACGACGTCGTCTGCACCGGCCACAACCTCGACGACGAGGCCGCGGTGCTGTTCGGCAACACCCTGCGCTGGGACACCGGGGCCATGGCCCGCCAGTTCCCGGTCCTGGAGGCGACCCGCCCCGGCCTGGTCAAGAAGGTCAAGCCGCTGTACCGGGTGGCCGAGCGCGAGACCGCCGCCTACTGCGTGCTCAAGGGCATCGACTACGTGGTCGAGGAGTGCCCGCTGGTCGCCGGCAACACCCAGATGCGGCACAAGGAGACCCTCAACCAGATGGAGGAGGCGGCCCCCGGCACCAAGCACACCTTCCTGTTCGGCTACCTGGACCGGGCCGCCGCCCTGCTCAAGGTGGCCGACGACGCCGAGCTGACCGAGTGCGCCCGCTGCGGCATGACCACCCAGGCCCCCGAGGACCCCGCCGAGGAGGCGGTCTGCGCCTTCTGCCGCTCCAAGGCCCGGCTGGTCAGGACGTTGCCGGTGGTGGAGGTCAGCGCCGGGTGAAGCCGCTGGAGGCGGGGGAGCGGGTCCTGCTCCAGGACGTCAAGGGGCGCCGCTACCTGATCACCCTGGAGCGGGGGGCGACCTTCCACACCCACAAGGGCCGCCTGGCCCACGACCAGCTGATCGGCGCCGCCGAGGGCGCCGTGGCCCGCACCGACCTCGGCCAGAAGCTGCTGGTCCTGCGGCCCACCCTGGCCGACTGGGTGGTCAAGATGCCCCGCGGCGCCCAGGTCATCTACCCCAAGGTGCTGGCCCTCATGGTGATGGCGGCCGACGTCCAGCCGGGCCTGACCGTCGCCGAGGCCGGCGCCGGCTCCGGGGCCCTGTCGATCGCCCTGCTCCAGGCGCTGGCTCCGGGCGGGCGGCTCCACTCCTTTGAGCGCCGGCCTGACTTCGCCGACCAGGCCCGGCGCAACGTCGAGCGCTG
>DATABK010000058.1:0-1530 GCA_036259695.1 Actinomycetes bacterium
CGCTGGTGCCGCCCGCTGGATGCGCTCGCCCGGCGGGTCGCGGTCTGCTCGCCGACGGTGTTGTTCGTCGGCCATCGGCGCGGGCCGGGGGTCCGGGCCGGCGACCGAGGGATCCGGCCCGGTGTCCCGGGGGGCGGGCGATAGCCGGCCGGTCGGGCCTGCCGGCGCCGGCTTCGGCCAATGCGCTGGCCCTGCTGCGCTTCCCCGACCGGCGGACCACCTGGGCCGTGGTCGTCGCCGCGCCCCTGGCCGAGCCCGTCGAGCGGCTCCAGGAGCGGCTGGCCGCCCTGCACCGGGCGGTCCCCATGACCGGGGCCCGCCTGCACCGGGAGACCTGGCATCCCGGCCCGCCGCCGGAGCTGGTGACCGTCGACGGCGACCCGCTCGACGCCCCCGAGCTGGTGGCCCGTTTCGACCTGGCCACCGAGCCTCCGGTCCGGATGGTGGCCGGGTCCGGCGGGACCCGCGTGGCGGTCGCCTGCCACCACGCCGCCTTCGACGGCCAGAGCCTGGTCGCGCTCCTGGCCGCCCTGGTCCGGCCCGATGGCCCTCCAGACGACACCGCCGGCCACCTCCAGGCCCCGCAGCCACCTCCGAGGGGGGTTGTGGACAACCGCCAGCACCCCATCCCGGCCTCGGCTACGCTCCCCCTCCGGGGGCCCGAACCGCGGAGGCCCGGGTTGGATCGTGGGCGGCGGATACCGGAGCTGCGGGTGCCGGAGCTGCGGGGGCTTGTGGGGCGGCTGGTCCGGCCGGCTGACCGGGTGGCGCCGTCGCTGGCCCGGCCGGTTCGGGAGACGCTGGCCGTCGCCGAGGTCGGCCTGGCCGGGCCGGGGGTCACCGCTCGGCTGGTCGCGGCCGCGGTGGCCGCCGCCGGGGCCCACAACGCCCGGCTCGGGCGGCCCTGGCGGCGGGTCGGGGTCAATGTGGGGCTGGCCGGACCGGTGGCCGGCGGGGACCGGGCGGGCGCGCACCGGCCCGGCGGGTTGGCCGAGACCGGCGCCGGCGGGCCCGGCCGGCCGGCTGACGCCTGGCCTCCCGGGAACCGCTCCAGGTACCGTCGGCTGGACCTGCGGCCCGGGGAACCGGCGGGAACGGCCCTGGACGCGGCGCTGGCCAGGACCAGGGAACCGCTGGATCAGGTGTGGTCGCCGCGGTTCGGGTGGGTGCTGGAGCCGGTGGTGGGGCGGTTCTCGGACTCGCTGCTGGTGTCCAACCTGGGGCGGCGGGCGGTGCCGGGGGTGACCCGGCTCGAGTTCTTCCCGGTGGCCAGGGGACGGTCGGCGGTGGCCGTGGGCGCGGTCGGGCTGGCCGGTGGGCCGGCCACGGTGTCGGTGCGGGCCAGGGACCTGTCCGCGGAGGACATCCGGGCGCTGCTGGCCGACCTGGTCGAGCGGCTCGCGGCGGGGCCCTGACCGTCGAGGTCGTGGCGCCCGGCCAGGGCGCCGGCGGCGTAGGCGGCCAGCTCGACGCTCCGCATGACCGCGATCCCGGCCGCCACGCCCGGCTCGGCCAGCAGGCGGCGGCGGT
>DATABK010000059.1:0-3421 GCA_036259695.1 Actinomycetes bacterium
TCCCGCGCCACCTGCTGGCCGACCCGGCGGGGGGCCTCCCGCCCGCGGCCGAGGTCGACGTCCTCGTCGTCGGCTCCGGGGTCGCCGGGCTGTCGGCCGCCCTGGCCGTGCCCAGGGGCCGGACGGCGCTGCTGGCCACCAAGGACCGCCTCGGCCACTCGGCCACCCGCTACGCCCAGGGCGGGATCGCGGCCGTGCTCGGCCTGGCCGAGGACTCGGTGGCCGAGCACGTTGCCGACACCCTGGCCGCCGGGGCCCGGCTCTGCGACCCGGTGGCCGTCCAGACACTCGTCGAGGAGGGGGGCCAGGCCATCGCCGACCCGCTCGAGCTGGGGGTCGGCTTCGACACCGACCCCTCGGCGGCCGGGTCCCTGGCCCGGACCCGCGAGGGCGGGCACTCGCGCCCCCGGGTCGTCCACCCCGGCGGCGACGCCACCGGGGCCGAGCTGGAGCGGGCCCTGACCGAGGCGGTCCGGGCCGCCCCGTCCATCCGCAGCGTCGAGCATTCCTTCCTGATCGACCTCGCCACCGAGGACGGCCGGGTCACCGACCTCGACGGCCGCGCCAGCCTCCCCGGCCTGTTGGCCGTCGGCGAAGCCGCCTGCACCGGCGTCCACGGCGCCGACCGCCTCGCCTACAACTCCCTCCTCGAGGGCGTGGTGTTCGCCGCCCGCATCGGCCGGGCGCTGGAGCAGCCGGGGGGTGTGGAGGACCGGGCGCACCTCCACCCCGAGGTGGGCTACGCTCCCCCACCGGGGGACCCGGCAGCGGCG
Source organism: Actinomycetes bacterium (assembly GCA_036259695.1). Lineage (GTDB taxonomy): Bacteria > Actinomycetota > CALGFH01 > CALGFH01 > CALGFH01 > CALGFH01. The sequence goes on from DATABK010000059.1 coordinate 774, forward strand.
GGTTCGGGTGACGCGCGGGCGGAGGACCCGCGGGTGGTGCGGGACCGGGTGCGGCGGGTGATGACCGACCGGGTCGGGGTGGTGCGGTCGGGGGAGGGGCTGGCTGGGGCCATGGACGAGCTGGAACGGCTCACCGTCGACCTGGGGGACCCGGGGCCGGCGGCCTTCGAGGTGGCCAACCTCGTCCAGCTCGGCCGGGCGGTGGCCGAGCTGGCCGTTCGGCGCGAGGAGTCGAGGGGTGGTCATTGGCGCTCCGACCACCCGGCCCCGGTCGAGGCCTGGCGGGTCCGCCAGACCCTGACCAGGTCCCCCGACGGCGCCCCGGAAACCGGCCTGCTGGCCGTCCCCGCCGCCGAGGAGGTGCGCCGGTGACCGTCGGGCTGCCCGCGGGGGCGTTGACGTTGGCGGTGCGGGCCGCGCTGGACGAGGACCTGGGGGCCGAGGGGGACCCGACCAGCCGGCTGCTCGGGGCGAGGGCGGAGGCCCTGCTGGTGGCCCGCGGGCCGGGGGTGGTGGCGGGGCTGCCGGCGGTGGACGTGGTGCTGGCCGAGGTCAGGGAGCGGCTGCGGCTGGGGCCGGCGGCGTTCCGGCCGGAGGTGGCGGACAGTGCGCCGGTGGAGGCGGGGGCGGTGCTGGGGCGGTTCGCGGGGCCGGCCAGGGTGCTGCTGGCGGCCGAGCGGACCATGCTCAACTTCCTCGGGCACCTCTCGGGGGTGGCCACCCTGACCGCGGCCTATGTGGAGGCGGTGGCCGGGACCGGGGCCGTGGTCCGGGACACCCGGAAGACCACGCCCGGGCTGCGCCACCTGGAGAAGTACGCCGTCCGCTGCGGCGGCGGGGCCAACCACCGGATGGGGCTGTACGACGCCCTGCTGGTCAAGGACAACCACATCCGGGCGGCGGGGAGCCTGCGCCGGGCGGTCGAGGCGGCCCGGGCGGCCGGGCCCGGGCTGCCCCTCGAGGTCGAGGTCGAGACCCTCGACCAGGTCGCAGAGGCCCTCGACCTGGGCTGCGACCTGCTGCTGCTCGACAACATGGAGCTGGAGGCGATGGCCGAGGCGGTGAAGATCTGCGGCAGGCGGGCCCGCACCGAGGCGTCGGGCGGGGTCACCCTGGACCGGGCCAGGGCGGTCGCCGGGACCGGGGTCGACTTCCTGGCCGTTGGGGCGCTCACCCACTCGGCGCCGTCGCTCGACATCGCCCTGGACTGGGAGGGATAGCGGTGCTGCTCGCCGTGGACGTCGGCAACACCGAGATCACCATCGGGGTGTTCCAGGAAGACGAGCTGGCCCAGCACTGGCGGGCCGCCACCGTGGCCGAGCGCACCGCCGACGAGCACGCCCTGCTGCTGGACGGGTTCCTCGGGCAGGAGGGGCTGGGGCTGGGCGACGCCACCGGGGTGGTGATCTCCTCGGTGGTGCCGCGGCTGACCCAGGCCCTGCGCGAGATGGTCCGGCGCTACTGCCAGGTCGAGCCGCTGGTGATCGAGCCCGGGATCCGCACCGGGCTGCCCATCCTGACCGACAACCCGCGCGAGGTCGGGGCCGACCGGGTGGTCAACGCGATCGCCGCCTACGCCGCCTACGGCGGGCCGGTGGTGGTGGTCGACTTCGGCACCGCCACCACCTTCGACGCCGTCTCCGAGCGCGGCGAACACCTGGGCGCGGCCATCGCCCCCGGCATCCAGATCTCGATGAACGCCCTGGTCGAGCGGACCGCCCAGCTGCGCCGGGTCGAGCTGGTGGCGCCCAGGTCGGTGATCGGCAAGAACACCGTCGAGAGCCTCCAGGCCGGGGCCATCTGGGGCTTCGCCGGGCAGGTGGACGGGATCGTCCGCCGGATGGTGGCCGAGCTCGGCGGGACCGCCACCGTGGTCGCCACCGGCGGGCTGGCCGGGGCCGTGCTCGAGGCCTGTGAGACCGTCCAGCGCCACGAGCCCTGGCTCACCCTCCACGGCCTCCGGATCATCTGGGACCGCAATCGGGATGGCTGAACGCAGGGCGCGGCCGGACCGGGTCGAGGGGCGGGCGCTGTCGCCGCGGGCGTTCCGGCCGTTCGGGATCGAGGCGGTCGTGCTCGGGCCGCCGACGAACCAGGAGGGTCTGGTCCGGCGCGAGGGCGTGGCCGTCTGGCGGCGCATGGCCGAGCACGGGCCGGTGTTCGACCGGCTGGCCGCCACGGCCGCGGTCGACCCGGACGGGCTGCTGCCGGTCCGGGTGGTGGTGGCCGCCACCCCGGCCCGGGACCGGGCCATGCGCGTCCCGGCCATCAGGGAGCGGGCCACCCGGGTCGAGGCCGTCACCGAGGCCCCGCCCCGGGCCGGCTGGCTCCTCCTGGTCGACGAGGGCCCCGGGGAGACCTGGCTGTATCTGCCCGAGGAGGAGCAGCCCTCGGCCGTCCTCGACGCCTTCCTGGGCCGTCGCGGCCGCACCGACTTCGCCCGCGCCCGCCGCCGCTCCGGCATCGGCGGCCTGGCCAGCGTCGGCCTGCTCCTCGGCCTGTTCCTGGCGATCTACGGCAGCGCCCTCAGCCTCGGCCCCCCCGGCCAGCTCGCCGGAGGGGTGATGATCCTCGCCGCCCTCGCCGCCCTGGTCGCGGCCAGGCCGCGCTAGGAGCGCCGCGGTTCAGCCCCGGCCCCTGGGGGATGG
>DATABK010000060.1:0-8400 GCA_036259695.1 Actinomycetes bacterium
GTCAGGGCTGCCGGCTGGCCGTCGAGCTTGCCGGCCAGCACGGCGGTCCGGAGGGCGTCGCGGTACGGGCCGAGCGCCCACACCGGCAGGTCCGGGTCGGCGGCCAGGACCCACGGTCCGACGGCCCCTGGCTCCGCCGGCAGGCAGCCGGCGCAGCACGGCCACGCCTCCGGCACCCCGCAGGCCAGGCACATGGTCGGTCGCAGCAGTCCCCGTACGGCATCGACAAGGAACATGCCGAGACGCTAGTCCGAGCTCCCGACCATCGCCCCGGCCTGTCCACACCCCCTCGGAGATGGGCGATTGGGGGATGCGATCCAGAAAGTGGGATCGGTCCCGAGCCCTGGCTCCCGATCCGACCATTCCGGAGCACCCCACCCCCCTGCCGCGACCCCGCTCAGCGGCTGGCGTAGCTCGGATCGCTGTCGAACGCGTTCGGCGTAGGGAACGTCAGGTAGCTGACCGACTTGTTCTGGCGGCTGATCATCCAGAGGGAGGCGCCGTTGGCGGAGCGGGCGCTGACGATGAAGGAGCGGCCGCCGGGGTCGACGGCGAGGCGGTTGCCGATGTCGCCGATGGCGACCTCGGTGTCGTTGAGGACGGCGGTGGGGCCCCAGCCGTCGGACTTGATGGTCCAGAGCTTGCCCAGGTCGTCCTTGTTCTCGGTCTCGGCGACGAAGGCGACCGTCACCGGGTCGACCCAGATCGGGCTGAAGACGCGGCCGAGGCCGGGGGCGAGCTGGCGCGGGGACCAGCGGGTCACGCCCTCGGGGCCGAACCGGCCCAGGTAGAGGCGGCCGCCGGGGACGGGCTCGGCGTACTCGAGACTGCGGCCGGGGCGGTCGGCGACGGCCAGCAGCGACGTCCCGTCCGGGCTGACGGCGATGCTGACCGGCTCCAGGCCGGAGGGCAGGGGGACGAATTCGAGGGGGCGGGCGGCCAGGTTGCTGCGGGCGACCTCGACCAGGCGGGTCCCGGTCTCGTCCCTGCTGACCACGTAGACCCGCTTGGAATCGGGGCTCCAGGTGGGGGCCGACAGCCGGCCCGACAGCTCCTCGGCCGGGAACGCGTCACCGGCGGGGTCGACCAGCCACAGGGTCTGCTCGGTGCCGCTGCCGGCGACAAAGGCCATCCAGCGGTGGTCCGGAGACCTGGTCGGGACCGACTTGGGGCTGGGAGCGTCCAGCTCCATCGGCTTCGGCGACTGGCCGGGCTTGGGGACGATCTCCATGATCTCGCCGCGGCGCACGAACAGGACGGAGTCGCCCTCGCGCTCCCGGGAGCGCTGGGGCCACATCCCGGCCAGCGGCTCGTCCCGCGGCCCCCAGGGTTGAGCGGCCGGGAACTGGTCGACCCCCAGGGTCCTGACCGGGCGGCTGTCGACCAGGATCCGCACCCTGGCGCTCGGGAGCAGCCGGCTCACCGTCCAGAAGACCTGGGCCACCCGCAGCTGGCCGGAGCCCTTGGGCGCGGCGAAGCTGCGGGTGAGGTTGACGGTGGCCAGGTCCTTGGCGTGCCGGAACCCTCGCAGCCTGGTCCCGGGCGGGATCGCCGTGTCCAGGTGGGCGTAGCGGTCCTGGGGGCCGGCCAGCAGCAGCCTGAGGGCGGCCTTGACCCGGGTGTCCGAGGCCCTCGGGTCGTCCAGGGCGCCGTTGCGGACGAACACCGGCACCGGCGCCAGGTGCGGGGACGGGTCGTTCAGGTCGGGGACCATGACGACCTCGGCCGAGGTGTAGCGCCTGCTGAAGTTCATGTCCCGCATCCACATGAACCGGCCCGGGTTGGCGACCCGGGGCTCGGCGCCGTCCTTGGCCAGCTCCAGATTGAGCAGGTGGTCGCCGGTGGCCGGGTACCAGTCGCGGCCGCCCCGGAGCTCGCCCACGACCTTGACCCTGATCGGGACGATCAACCGGTCGTCCTGGGTGATGTACTGCTGCACCGGGTCGAAGACGCTGTACACCTTGACGGTGGCGGTAGGGGCGGACCAGCGGCTGACCTGCTCGCGGGCCTTGGGTATCACCCACCGCTGGATCGCGGAGACGTCGCCGGTGTTCATGGCGTTCATGAACCCGACGGCCACGTCGGTCTCGGACTGCCCGGTGGACGGGCCGCTGAGCTCCCGGAGGGTCTCGGGGTCGACCGGGGGCGGCGCCGAGGTCACCGAGCTGACCGAGACGACCTGCTCGGTCTCGGGCACGCCGGCCGTGCAGGCGGCCAGGCCGGCCAGGACCGCCAGGATGACGAAGGGACGGAGGAGACGGGAGGGGCGGCTACCCACCGACGGCGACCTCCGGGACGGATGCTGGCTCGGGCGGCGCCTCGGCCGCCTGGCCGTCCACCGGCTCCGGCTTGGGGTCGATGGCCGGCAGGGTGACGGTGAAGGTGGAGCCGCGGCCGACCTCGCTCTGCACGTCGATCGAGCCCCGGTGCAGGTTCACGTTCTCGAGCGCGATGGCCAGCCCGAGCCCGGTGCCGCCGAGGGTCCTGGCCCGGTGCACGTCGGCGCGGTAGAAGCGCTCGAAGATGTGGGGCAGGTCCTCGGCCGGGATGCCCTCACCCTCGTCGGTGACGGTGACGACCACGTCCCGGCCGCGCCGGCCGACCCAGATCCGGACGCCACCCTCGACGGTGTGCTCGATGGCGTTCTTGACCAGGTTGGAGAAGACCCGGTCGAGCCGGCGGGGGTCGGCGGCGACCAGGGGCTGGCCCTGGCTGCGGTCGACCTCGAGGCCGACGTCGACCTTGCGGCCGTGGGCGATCGGGTCGAGGGCGTCCACCACCTCGTCCAGCAGGCCGCTGAGGTCGACCTCGACCGGCTCCAGGTTGATCACGCCGGCGTCGAAGCGGCTGATCTCCAGGAGGTCCTCGAGCAGGTTCTCGAACCGCTCCAGCTCCCGTTCCAGCAGCACCGCGGCCCGCTGGGCGTCCGGTGGCAGGCCGGCCCGGGCGGCGTGGATGTAATCGGCGGCCATGCGGACGGTGGCCAGCGGGGTCCGGAGCTCATGGCTGACGTCGGACACGAACCGGGCCTGGAGGCTGCCGACGTGCTCCAGCTCGCCGATCTTCTGGGCCAGGTTGTCGGTCATGCGGTTGAACGACTCGGCCAGCTTGCCGAAGTCGTCCTGGCTGGTGGCCTGGGGGATCCGGGCGGCCAGGTTGCCGGCCGCGATCTCCTCGGCGACGTCCCTGGCCCGCTGGATCGGCTTGAGGACCCGGCCGATCGAGATGGCGGCCAGGATGACCACGGCCGCGAGCAGCCCCGCGCCCACGATCAGCAGGAAGTTGGAGAGCTTGGCGAGGGTCTCCTCCTGGAAGTTCAGGGGGTAGAAGAAGTAGGCCTGCTGGACGCCGACATCGCTCTGGTCGAGGCGGATCGGGGCGCCGACGACCAGCATGCGGCCGCTGCTGACGGGCGAGCGGATGTAGACGTAGGCCAGCTCGTTGCGCTGGTCGACCCGCTCGACCAGCCCGGCGGGCACGTGCCGGAAGCGGAAGTTCTCGTTGGAGGCGGTCTCGGTCCCGTCGGCGCCCCGCAGGACCAGGGCCTGGAAGTTGGGCTGGCCGCTCAGGCCGCTGGTGAGCCGTAGCTGGAGCGCGGCCTGGACCTCCGCGGTGTCCAAGCTGGTCGTGTCGCCGAGCTCGGTCAGGCGGGTGAGCTGCTTCACCTGGAGCACGGCGTCGGTGCTCTGCTGGGTGTAGAGCGACTTGGCCAGCAGCGCGTGCAGGGCGGCGCCGAGCAGCAGCAGCGCCCCGACGACGATCGCGGAGGTGAACAGCACCACCCTGGCCCGCAGGTCGAGCCGGGCGAGGCTGAAGCGGCCAACTCCTATCCCTGATCACCCGCCTGGGCCGAGGATTCGACGGCGCCGCCCTCCGGCCCGATCCGGTAGCCGACGCCTCTCACAGTCTGCACCACCCGGGGGTTCTCCGGGTCGTCCTCGATCTTGGCCCGCAGCCGCTGGACGTGCACGTTCACCAGGCGGGTGTCGCCGGCGTAGCGGTAGCCCCAGACCTGCTCGAGCAGCACCTCGCGGGTGAACACCTGCCGCGGCCGCCTGGCCAGGGTGGCCAGCAGCTCGAACTCGAGCGGGGTCAGGTTGACCGGCTTGCCGCCCTTGGTCACCTGGTGGGCCATGACGTCCATCTCGATGTCGTGGAAACGCAGGGTCTCGGCCCCGTCGGTGTCGCGGCGGCGCAGCCGGGCCCGGATGCGGGCCACCAGCTCCTTGGCCGAGAAGGGCTTGGTGATGTAGTCGTCGGCCCCCGACTCGAGCCCGAGGACGACGTCCACGGTGTCGGTCTTGGCCGTCAGCATCACGATGGGCACGCCCGACTCCAGCCGCAGCTCACGGCAGATCTCGAGACCGTCCTTGCCCGGCAGCATGAGGTCGAGCAGGACCAGGTCGGGCTTGGCCTGGTGGAAGGCGGCGATGGCCTGGTCGCCGGAGCGGACGAACACCGGCTCGAAGCCCTCCTGACGCAGGACGATCCCGAGCATCTCGCCGAGCGACGGGTCGTCGTCGACGACCAGTACCCTGCCCTTCACGCGTTACCGCCCCCTTCCCGGCACCGACAATCGGCCAAGGATGTCATGTCGGCGGCCAACAGTGGAGTATCGGCCTTCTCCACAGACGTCGCGGACGCCGTTGACCGGCCCGGGCCCCCTCGGAACAATGCGCGCGAGCGCCGACGAAAGGAAGGCCGTGACCAGCACACCACCACCGCCGTGGGACCCCCCGGACAAGCCGTCCGGGGAGGCTGGCACGCCTCAGGGGGGGTCGGGCGGTTGGGAGCCGCCAGGCGGGGCGCCGGCCCCGGAGGCGCCGGGGTGGAGATCGCCGCCCGGGGCGCCGGGGTGGGGGCCGCCGCCAGGGGCGGTGGGGCCGGGACCGCCTGCGTGGGGACCGCCGCCGGGAGGGGCCAGGGCGCCCGGGTGGGGGGTGCCGTCGCCGTACCCGCCGTTGCCCAAGGCCGGGTCGACGCGGACCGGCCCCCTGCCGCTGCACCCGATGATGTTCAGCGACCTCCTGGATGGGTCGTTCCGGCTGCTCAAGGCCAACCTGGGCACCATCGTCCTGGTCGCGGCCGTGTTCCTGATCCCGGTCAACCTGGTGGCGGCGTTCTTCCAGCGCGACCTGCTCGGAGGCTACGGCTTCTTCGAGTTCATGCAGGACCCGTCACTGCTCGAGGAGGCCGCCGGCCCCCAGGCGTCCAACGGTCCCCTGATCGGAAGCCTGGTCGCGGCCCTGGCCACCGTCCTCGTGACCCCGTTCATCGGCGGCGCCACCTCGATGATCGTCGCCGCCAGCTACCTCGGCGGCGAGCTCAAGGCCGGCCCCGCCATGCGGGCCACCGGGCGGCGCTTCCTCGTCCTGCTGGCCGTGTTCTTCCTGACCTTGCTGCTCAAGCTCGCCGGGCTGGTGCTCTGCATCGTCGGCGTCCTGATCCCGATGACCTTCTTCCTGGTCACCACCCCGGCGGTCATGGTCGAGGAGGCCAGGCCGATCCAGGCCATGGCCCGGTCGGTGACCCTGGTCCGCCCGCGGTTCTGGCCGGTCATGGCCATCGGGGTCGGGAGCGGCCTCCTGGCCGGGTTCCTCGGGAACATCCTGGCCGGCCCGTTCTCGGTCGCGGCCCTGGCCGTCGGCTACCGCTGGGGCTGGATCCTGGCCGCCATCGGCGCCATCCTCCCGGCGCTGGTGACGACGCCGTTCGTCTCGATCCTGGCCACCCTGGTCTACTTCGACCTCCGGATCAGGAACGAGGGCTTCGACCTGCAGATGATCGCCGCCGAGCTGGCCCGCGGTGCCCCGACCCGCTGACCGCTCTCCCCCAACCCCGGCTCCCCAACCCGCGGCCGGGTCCGGCGGGCCACCCCCGCGACCGGGGAGCACGGCAAGGTCCCTGGCCGGCTGGGTGCCGGCCGTCGCCCCGGTGGCGGTCGGCTGGGCGCTGGCCGGGGCGGCGTGGGCGCAGGAACAGGGTGGGCTGCGGGTGCCGGTTCGGGACCCGCAGCAGGTGCGGGAGGTGACCCGGGAGGTCCTGTCGAGGCCCGAGTTCCGGGTGCCCGAGCGGTCGCTGATGGAGCGGGTGATCGACTGGGTGCTGGAGATGATCGGGCGGCTGCTGGCGGCGCTCGGCGGCAGTGGGGCCGGAGGGATCGTCGGGCTGGTCCTGCTGGGGCTCATCCTGGTCGGGGTGGGGGTGCTGGCGGCCCGGTTCTCCCGGGGGCTCACGCCCAGCCCGGAGGTGGCGGCGGCCGTCCCCGGCGGCCGGCTCCGGTCGGCGGCGGAGTGGCGCGCCGAGGCGGAGGCGCACGAGCGGGCCGGGGCCTGGCGGGAGGCGGTCCGCTCCCGCTACCGGGCACTGGTGGCCGACCTCGCCCTCCGCGGCGTCGTCGAGGAGGTCCCCGGCCGCACCGCCGGCGAGTACCGGCGAGAGGTCGGCCAGGCCCTGCCCGACGCCGCCGGCGACTTCGCCGGCGCCACCGAGCTGTTCGAGGTCGCCTGGTACGGCCGCGCCGACACCGGCGCCCAGCAGGCGGCCCGCCTCCGCGACCTGTCCGACCGCGTCCTCCAGCGAGCGCGGACATGAGGGCGGGGCCCGCCGGGCGGGCTGGGAACCGGGCGCGGGTATGAGCGTCGGGCCCGGAGGGCGGGGATGGGCTGGGAGGGTCCTGCCGTGGGTTGCCGTCGTACTTGGGGTTGCGCTGGTGGTGGCGGTCGCGGGGCGGCCCGGTGAGGAAGGGAACCCGCTGGACCCGGCGTCGCCGGGGCCGCTCGGGACCAAGGGGCTGGTGGAGGTGCTGCGGGAGTTGGGCGGTCAGGTGCGTGTCTCCTCCGACCGGCCCGGGTCGGGGACGGAGACGGCGCTGCTGCTCAGCGACGACCTGACCCCGGAACGGCGCCAGGAGGTGCTCGACTGGGTCCGGCAGGGCGGCACGCTGGTGGTGGCCGACCCCAGCTCGGCCGTGACCGAGGTCGAGCAGGTCGGCTCCACCCGCATCGGCCTGCTGGACGCCGAGCTCGAACGGCGCTGCGCGGAGGCCGCCCTGGCCGGCGTCCGGCGGGTCGCGGCGCCGGGCGGGATCGTCTTCGACATTCCGGAGGGTGGTGGCGCCCGCGCCTGCTTCCCCCGCAACAACGGCGCCTGGCTGCTGATCCAGCCGCTCGGCGGCGGCACCGTGGTCCGCCTGGGTGGGTCCAGCGTCCTGGTCAACCAGGAGCTGGGCGAGGCCGACAACGCGGTGCTGCTGGCCAGCCTGCTCGTGCCGGTCGAGGGGACGAGCGTCCAGGTCCTGCAGCCGCCCCTCCCCGGCGGGGGCAACGCCGGGCTGGGCGACCTGATCGCCCCGCGGGTGCGGCTGGGCCTGTGGCAGCTGGTGGTCGCGTTCGTGCTGCTCGCTCTCTGGAGGGCACGCCGGCTCGGGCGGCCGGTGGTCGAGCCGCAGCCGGTCCAGCTGCCCGGCGCCGAGCTGGTCGTGGCCGTCGGCAACCTCCTCCAGCGGGCCAAGGGGCGTGGGCAGGCGGCCGGGCTCCTCACCGACGACCTGCGCCGCTCCATGGCCGAACGGCTCGGCCTGCCGCCGTCGGCCCCGGCCGACCTGGTGGCCGACACCGTGGCCGCCCGAACCGGGATCCCTCGCGAACGGGTGCTCCGGACGCTCACCCAGACCGCACCCCGCGACGAGGCCGAGCTCGTCGCCCTCAGCCAAGCCATCGACACCATCCGCCGGGAGGTCACCCGTGTCCGCTAGAACAGTGATCGAGCGCGTGCCGAGGGGGCGCCGGTGAGCGAGACAGGAGCGGCAGCGGAGGCACCCCGGGAAACGGGGACGGCGCCGGGCCCGCCGTGGGAGGCGGGGACGGCTCGGGCGGCGGTGCTCCGGGTGCGGGACGAGATCGCCAAGGCGGTTGTCGGGCAGGACGGAGCGGTGTCGGGGCTGGTCGCGGCGTTGCTGGTTCGCGGGCACGTGCAGCTCGAGGGCGTGCCCGGGGTGTCCAAGACGCTGCTGGTCAAGACCCTGGCCCGGACGCTCGACCTGGAGTTCAAGCGGGTCCAGTTCACCCCCGACCTGATGCCCTCGGACGTGACCGGGCAGGTCATCTTCGAGCAGCGCGACGGGTCGTTCCGCTTCCGCCAGGGGCCGGTGTTCACCAACCTGCTGCTGGCCGACGAGATCAACCGCACCCCGCCCAAGACCCAGGCCTCGCTGCTGGAGGCGATGGAGGAGCGCCAGGTGTCGGTCGAGGGCCAGCCGCACCCGCTGCCCGAGCCGTTCCTGGTCGTGGCCACCCAGAACCCGGTCGAGTACGAGGGCACCTATCCCCTGCCCGAGGCCCAGCTCGACCGGTTCCTGTTCAAGCTCCAGATGGGCTATCCGTCGCCCGAGCAGGAGCA
>DATABK010000061.1:0-9253 GCA_036259695.1 Actinomycetes bacterium
CGGGTGGCGACGCCCAGCTCGCGGGCCTCGGCCAGCTCGGCCAGGGGCTTGGGCGTGGCCGCGAGGCGGAACTCGACCTCGGGGCCGAGCTCGGGGACCAGATAGTGGTAGTTGGTGTCGAACCACTTGGTCATCTCCATGGCGGTGGCGTCGGCCCGCCCCCTGGCCATGGCGAAGTAGGTGTCAAGGTCGACGTCGCGGTCCCAGTGCCCGTAGCGCTCGGGGACGGCGCCCACCAGCACGCAGGTGTCGAGCACCTGGTCGTACAGCGAGAAGTGGTTGGAGGGGACCTGCCCGATCCCGGCGTCGCGCAGGAACGTCCAGGTCTGGCGGCGAAGCTCCCTGGCCGTCGCCTCGAGCTCCTCGGCCGGCACCCGGCCGGCCCAGTAGCCCTCGGTGGCGGCCTTCAGCTCCCGGCGGTCACCAATCCGCGGGAACCCGTGAACGGTCGACTCTACGGTCATAAGCCCTCCCTCGGGGCATCGGACGCGGCCGTCGCACGAGTGCGTCGTGCCCGACCCCAGGCCCGATCCATGTGGGGGGAACTCGTTCCCCCCAGGCCCCCAAGAGCGCCTGAGCCGTGGCCAAGCTGATCCGCACGCCGTGAGGCGGGCGCTGGCAGGTCTTCGGGCTCGTGGGCGTGGCGCGGCCAGGCCGCTCCGGATCCTACTGGCCGTCGCTTCCCGAACTGTCTGGCTCAGTGCTGGACCGAGATGCGTATGCGCCTCGGTGACGGCGGTCGTTCCCACTTACCGCTGCGGGGCAGCTCCGGAATCGCACCGGATTCCCTCTTTGGCGACGCCCGGCCGATGTTTCCCGTGAAACACGGCCGAGCGAACCAGCGCCCGGCAAGGATCGTCCGGCCCGCGCGGACTGTCAACCACCGCCGGTCGCCCTAGAACAGGGTCGGGGTGTTCGGCTCCATGCCGCGGAGGGCGTCGTAGTCCAGCGGGACGCAGTTGATGCCGCGGGCGGCGGCCAGGGTCCGGGCCTGCTGGGTGAAGGCCTGGGCGGCGAGGACGCCGCGGACGGTGCCGAGGGCCGGGCGGAGGCGCTCCAGGTAGCGGCCGAGCTGCTCCAGGCCGTCGATCTCGCCCCGGCGCTTGATCTCGACGGCGACGTACTCGCCCTGCTCGTCGCGACAGAGGAGGTCGACCGGGCCGATGTCGGTGGGGTACTCGCGCCGGACCAGGGACCAGCCCTCGCCCAGGACGGTGCAGCGGTCGGCCAGCAGCTCCTGGAGGTGGCGCTCGACCCCGTCCTTGACCAGACCGGGGTCGACCCCGAGGTCGTGGGAGGAGTCGTGGAGGACCTCCTCGATGTGGATGGTCATCGACTCGCCGGTGCGGTTGGTGACCCTCCAGGCGTCCGGCTCCTGGACGAGCGAGCACGGGGCCGACATCCAGTTGAGCGGCTTGTAGGCCCCGCCGTCGGAGTGGACCAGCACCGAGCCGTCGGCCTTGACCAGCAGCAGCCGGGTCGCCGAGGGGAGGTGGGCGCTGAGCCGGCCCGTGTAGTCGACACTGCAGCGGGCGATCACGAGACGCATGCCCGGATCGTACCGTGAACCCCGGACCGACCCCGGGCACGCCAACCCTGGGCACGCCCGACCCCGGGCGCGCCCCGACCCCGGGCACGCCCGACCCCGAGGCCCTGGTAATGGGGCCCCTTTCGGGAGGGTAGCCGAGGACCGGGATGGGAGCGGCCGGTTGTCCACAGCCCCAGAGGACCGGGGCGGTTCCCGCAACCGGAAGGAAGTGGTAAACAGGGCGTATCTCGCGGGAGGGTCGATCCCGGAACGAGTGGATGGAGGGCGAGCTGGTCGCGACGGTGGACGGCCGTGTGCCCCCGGGGCCGAGGGGAAATCTATTCCTCGGGAGCATCCCTGAGATCCGCCGGGACAACGTGCAGGCCTTCCTGGAGGCCTGGCGGCGCTACGGCGACACGGTCCGGTTCCGGGGCCCGCTCACCCTGTACCTGCTGGCCCACCCGGACGCGGTCAAGCAGGTGCTCCAGGACAACGCGGCCAACTACCCGCGGCCGCCGTTCGTCCGCGACCGGCTCCAGGCGATCGTCGGCGGCGGCCTGGTCGGGGCCGAGGGCGCCGGCTGGGTCCGATCCCGGCGGATGGCCCAGCCGGCCTTCCGGCGCCACTCCCTTGAGGGTTACGGGCGCCAGTTCGTCGAGGCCACCGCCGACGTGCTCGACTCCTGGGCGGTCAACGCCGACACCGGCCGGCCGCTGGAGGTCGAGTCCGAGATGGTCCGGGTCAGCCTGGCCAACCTGGCCGCTTCCCTGTTCCAGACCGACTGGCGGCGCGACATCGGCCGGGTCGGCCCGGCCGTGGGTGACATCCTGGCCTTCGCCAACTCGGTCCTGACCTCGGTGGTCGACACCGCCCGGCTGCCCCTGCCGTCGACCCGCCGCTTCGAGCGCCGCCTGGAGCTGCTCGACTCGGTCCTGTACCCGCTGATCGCCGAGCGCCGCCGCTCGCCCGGCGGCCAGGACCTGGTCAGCATGCTCGTCGAGATCACCGACGAGGACACCGGCGACGGTCTCACCGACAAGCAGGTCCGCGACGAGACGATCAGCTTCTTCATCGCCGGTCACGCCACCATCGCATCGGCCCTGACCTGGACCTGGTACCTGCTCTCGACCCACCCGGAGGCCTGGCGGCGGCTGCGGGCAGAGGTCGGCGAGGCCCTCGGCGACCGGCCGCCGGCCGTCGCCGACCTGCCCCGCCTGCCCTGGACGACCATGGTCGTGCAGGAGGCGATGCGGCTGTACCCGCCCATCTACCTGGTCCTGCGCCGCGCTGTGGCCGACGACGAGGTCGGCGGCTACCGCATCCCGGCCGGGGCCAACATCGCCCTCTGCCCGTACGTGACCCACCGCCACCCCGCGTTCTGGGACAACCCCGAGGGCTTCGAGCCGGAGCGGTTCGCGCCCGAGGCGGCCCGGGCCCGGCACCGCATGGCCTTCTTCCCCTTCTCGGGCGGTCCCCGCCGCTGCATCGGCGAGGGCTTCGCCCAGCTCCAGCTCCCCCTGGTGGTGGCCATGGTCGCCCAGCGCTACCGGCTCAGCCTCCTCCCGGCCCGCCCGGTCGAGGTCGAGGCGGCCGTCACCCTCCGCCCCCGCGCCCCGATGCTGATGCGGGTCGACCGGGTCGCCTGAGCTAGGCCGCCGGGTTCCAGAGGGCCTGGCCGGTCTGGGGGTCGAACAGCGACAGCTCGCTGACGTCGACGGCCAGCTCGACCCGGTCGCCGCGGCGGACCGGGTGGCCGCGGGGGAAGCGGGCGATCAGGTGGGCCTGGCCGCCGGGCAGCCTCTCGATCCCCGGGGTGTCGCTCACCGTGACCGAGGTGGTGTTCAGCGGGCAGCTGACCAGGAGCTCGGAGCCGAGGCGCTCGATCCGGAAGGCGGTCGAGAACAGCACCGGCAGGCCCGGCTCGGAGCCGGCGTCGGTCACGTGCTCGGGCCGGATGCCGATGGTCACCGGGCCGGTCCGGCCCCGCAGGAGCCCCGAGGGGGTGCCGGGGAAGGGCAGGCGCTGGCCGCCCACGACCACGTAGGTGCGGCCGGCGTCCTGCTCGATGTACCCGGCCACCAGGTTCATGGCCGGCTCGCCCATGAAGCTGGCCACGAAGGTGTTGGCCGGCCGGGCGTACAGCGTCCTCGGCTCGTCGATCTGCTCGATCCGCCCGCCCCGCATGACCGCGACCCGGTCGCCGACGGCCATGGCCTGGGACTGGTCGTGGGTCACGTAGACGGCGGTGACGCCGAGCCCGTGCTGGAGCTGGGCCAGCTCGGTCCGGAGCCGGATCCGCTCGGCGGCGTCCATGTGGGTGAGCGGCTCGTCCAGCAGGAACACGTCCGGGACGCGGACGGTGGCCCGGCCGACGGCCACCCGCTGGCGCTGCCCGGCCGACAGGGTCTTGGGCTTGCGGTCCAGGAAGTTCCCCAGCCGCAGCACGCGCGTCTCGGCCTCTACCCGCTGGCGGATCTCCTGGTCGGGCAGCTTGCGCAGGGCCAGCCCGAAGCGCAGGTTCTGGGCCGCCGTGAGGTGGGGGTAGAGGGCGGCGGCCTCGAACACCATGGCCACGTTGCGCTCGCCCGGGGTCAGGTTGTTGACCACCCGGCCGCCGATGCTGATCGTGCCCCCGCCCAGCGGGTCCAGGCCCGCGATCAACCGTAGGACCGTGCTCTTGCCGCAGCCGCTGGGGCCGACGATCGCCATCAGCTCGGCGTCGCGGACGTGCAGGGTCAGGTGCGAGACGGCCTTGGAGCCGTCTTTGAAGACCCGGGAGACATCATCGAGTAGGACGTCGGCCATGCTGCAACCACCACCAGACCAGTGCCCGTCCATGGTAGTCCACCCCTACCACCCGGACGATCCCAGATCGGGGCGGCTACCAGCCGAGCTCGCCGGCCGGTCCCCGGATGGCGGCCACCGCGTCGCCGGTCCCGGTCTCGGCGGCCAGCAGGTCCTCCCAGGTCTCGCGGCGGCGGGCGACCCGGGCCACGCCGTCGGCGACCACGATCTCGGCCGGCCGCGGCTGGCCGTTGTAGTTGCTGGCCATGGTCATGCCGTAGGCACCGGTGTCCAGGACCGCGACCTGCTCCCCGGGGGCCAGGTCGGGCAGGTCGGCCGCGGTGGCGAGCACGTCGGTCGACTCGCAGATCGGGCCGACGACCTCGGTCGGGCCGGCCAGCGGGGCCGCCCGCAGCGGCCGGACCCGGTGCACCGCCTGGTACAGGGCGGGCCGCAGCAGGTGGTGCATGCCGGTGTCGACGACCAGCATGCGGCCGGCGCTGCGGTGCTTGCGGTACAGGACCGTGGCCACAAGGGTGCCGGCCCTGGCCACCAGGGCCCGGCCGGGCTCGACGGCCACGCGCACGTTCCGGCCGGCGACGACCGGCTCCAGGGCGGCCGCGAACAGCTCCGGGCCGATGGCCGACCCGCCGCCGTAGTCGACCGGCAGCCCGCCCCCGACGTCCAGCCAGTCCAGCTCCAGGCCGGCCGCCCGGCCCGCCTCCAGCACCTCGAGGCCGACCCGGGCCCCGGCGGCCACGCCGTCGGGGTCGGGCAGCTGGGAGCCGACGTGGACGTGGACCCCGACCGGGGTCAGCCCGGCCAGCTCGCCCCGGGCCGCCCTGGCCAGCAGCTCGTGGGCCACGGCGACCGGGACGCCGAACTTGGCCTCGTCGTGGCCGGTCTGGATGTTCACATGGGTGTCGACCTCGACGTCGGGGTTGACCCGGACGGCGAACCGGGCCGGTCGCTCGAGCCGGGCCGCCACCTCCCGGAGGGCGTCCAGCTCGTCGGCGGACTCGACGTTGACGGTGACGCCGTGGCCGACGGCCAGGGCCAGCTCCTCGGTGGTCTTGCCGACGCTGGCGAAGACGCAGGTCTCCGGGTCGCCGCCGGCCCGCAGGACGCGGACCAGCTCGCCGCCGCTGACGACGTCGAAGCCGGACCCGAGCCGGGCCAGGGTGGCCAGCACGGCCAGGTTGCTGTTGGCCTTGACCGCGTACAGGACCCGCGCCCCGAGCGGCTCGAACGCGGCCTCCACCCGCCGGTAGGCGGCGGCCACGGCGTCCAGGTCGTAGACGTAGGCGGGGGTGCCGGTGTCGGCCACCACCTCGTCCAGGGGCAGCCCGCTCACGCACAGGCGGCCGTCGAGATAGTGGAAGGGGTCGGGGGGCCAGGGGGCTCGGCGGGCCGGGGCGCCGTCGCCGGTCGGGCCGGTGCCGTTGGGCGCCGGGTGCCGGACGGCTGGGAGCTCGGTCATGACAGCAGGCCTCGATCACGTGCAGGAGAAGGACGGGGAACGACACGCCGATCGGGCGGCCGCCGGGCAGGCTGCCGCCGCGGTGACGCATCTGTCCGGGTCGAGCCTTGCATATCCATGCGGCAACCGCAACACGAGATCCTGCTGCATGAATGCGAGGTTCTGCGGCTAGTTGCATATTCTCAGCAACCTCTGCATAACTATCCCCATGACTTCCCCACGCAACGTCGGCGTGCTCGGCGCCTCGGGCTACGCCGGGGCCGAGCTCCTGCGCCTCCTGGCCCGCCATCCCGACCTGGGCGTCGCCTGGGCCGCCGGGGACTCCTCGGCCGGCCAGCCGCTCGTCTCCCGCTACCCCGGCCTGCGCGCCGCCTACGGCGACCTCACCTTCTGCTCGATCGAAGAGGGCCTCGAGAAGGGCGCCGACGTGCTGTTCTGCGCCCTGCCCCACGGCCGGGCGGCCGAGATCGCCCCCCGGGCCCTGGCCGCGGCCGGGCTGGTCGTCGACCTCTCGGCCGACTTCCGGCTCCGCGACCCGGGCGCCTACCCGGCCTGGTACGGGGCGGAGCACCCGTTCCCCGACCAGCTCGGCGCCTGGCCCTACGGCCTGCCCGAGCTGCACCGGGAGGAGCTGCGGGGGGCCACCCGGGTGGCCGTGCCCGGGTGCTACCCGACGGCGGCCCTGCTGGCCCTGGCCCCGCTGGTCGCGGCCGGGCTGGCCGCGACCGACGGGATCATCGTCGACGCCAAGTCCGGGCTGTCGGGGGCTGGGCGGTCGCTGACCGATGGCAACCTGTTCGTCCAGGCCAACGAGAACGTCGGGCCCTACAAGGTCGGTTCCCACCGGCATACCCCGGAGATCGAGCAGGAGCTGGCCCTGGCCGTGGGGGCGCCGGTGACCGTCACCTTCACCCCGCACCTGGTTCCGGCCAGCCGCGGGCTGCTGGCCACCTGCTACGCCACCCTGGCGCCGTCGGCCGGGGACGAGGAGCTCGCGGCCTGCTACGCGGCCGCCTACGGGGAGGAGCCGTTCGTGGACGTGCTCGACCCGGGCTCGGGGTGGCCGGTCACTCGGGCGGTGGCGACCACCAACCGGGCGCAGGTGGCAGCCTCGGCGGATCGGCGGGCGGGGCGGGTGGTGGCCGCGGCGGCCATCGACAACCTGGTCAAGGGGGCCGCGGGGCAGGCCGTGCAGTGCGCCAACCTGGCCCTGGGGCTGGTGGAGACGGCCGGGCTCGAGCTCGTGCCTCCGGGGCCGTGACCGGCATGGCGGGTGCACAGGGCGGGGCGGCGGGGACCGGGGGGCGCCAGGCCATGGTCCGGGTCGATCGGCGGCTCGGGGTGACGGCGGCGGCCGGGTTCGGGGCGGCCGGGGTCGGCTGCGGGCTCAAGGAGTCGGGGGGGCCGGACCTGGCCTTGGTGGTCGGGGATCCGGGGACGGTGGCGGCGGGGGTGTTCACCACCAATCAGGTGGTCGCGGCGCCGGTGGTCTGGTCGCGCGAGCGCCTGGCCGGCTCGGCGGACGCTCGGGTGGTTGTGCTCAACTCCGGCAACGCCAACGCCTGCACCGGGCCGGCTGGGGAGGCGGCGGTGCTGGCCACCGTGGAGCGGGCCGCTGCTGAGCTGGGGTGCCGGGCGGAGCAGGTGCTGGTCTGCTCGACCGGGGTCATCGGGGTGCCGCTGGATGTCGTCAAGGTGGCCGATGGGGTGGCCAAGGCGGCCGCGGCGCTCGACCGTTCGGGGGGGCTGGCCGCGGCTGAGGCCATCCTGACCACCGATACCGTCGTGAAGCAGGCGGGGGTCCGGGTGGTCGGGGGGGTCACCGTCGGGGGCATGGCCAAAGGGGCGGCGATGCTGGCGCCGGACCTGCGGCCCGGCCGGGCGGACCAGCGGTCGCTGGGGTTGCCGCACGCGACCATGTTGGCGGTGCTGACGACGGATGCGGTGGCTGAGCCTGAGGTGTTGCAGGACGTGCTGGCGCAAGGTGCCGCGACCACCTTCAACCGGATCACGGTGGACGGGGCGCAGTCGACCAACGACACGGTGCTGCTGCTGGCCTCGGGGGCGTCGGGAGCCAGGCCCGACCCTGAGGAGCTGGCGGCCGCGGTGCGGGCGGTCTGCTCGGACCTGGCCGGGCAGATGCTGGCTGACGCCGAAGGCGGCACCAAGGTGGTCAGCGTCCAGGTCGGGGGGGCTGGGTCGGTGGAGGAGGCGCTGGCCGTGGCTCGGCGGGTGGCGGACAGCCCGCTGGTCAAGACGGCCGTGTATGGGGGCGATCCCAACTGGGGGCGGGTGCTGCAGGCGGCGGGGACCGCCGGGGTCGGGTTCGATCCGGGGCTGGTGCGGCTGGAGGTTGCCGGCGGGCCGGGGGCGGCCGGCATCGAACCTCCGGCCGGGCCACTCGAGCGGGTGCTGCTGGTGGACCGGGGACGGCCCACCGGGGCCGACGCCAACGCGGCCATGGCCGCCCGGGAGATCGAGTTCCGGCTCCACCTGGGCGGGACCGGGCCCTGGGCCGAGATCCGGGCCAGTGACCTCACGCCCGAGTACGTCCGGCTCAACTCGGAGTACACGACGTGACCCTTCCCACCTCCATCGACGACCTCCAGGCCAAGGCGGCGGCGGTCCATGAGGCGCTGCCCTGGATCAAGCGGCTGTCCGGCCGCACGGTGGTGGTGAAGTACGGCGGGGCGGCCATGGGGACGGCCGGGTTCGACGCCTTTGTCGACGACGTGGTGCTGCTGCGGTACGTGGGGGTGGACGTGATCGTGGTCCACGGCGGCGGGCCCGAGGTCAGCGAGCTGATGGCCCGGTTCGGGAAGGAGCCGGTGTTCGTCGACGGCCATCGGGTGACCGATGCCGAGACCATGGACCTGGCCCGCATGGTGCTGGTCGGGCGGGTCAACAAGACGCTGGTGGGGCGGATCAACACCCATGGGCGGCGGGCGGTGGGGCTGGCGGGGGAGGACGGGCTGCTGCTGGTGGCCAGGCCCCGGGTCGATCCCGGGGGGCGTGACCTCGGCTACGTCGGTGACGTCGAGGCGGTCGATCCAACGGCCCTTCGTGCCCTGACCGACAAGGGGCTGGTGCCGGTGGTGGCGACCGTGGCCGCCGGGCCTGAGGGACGGCCCTACAACGTCAACGCGGATGCGGCCGCCGGGTCGCTGGCGGCGGCCCTGGGGGCCGAGAAGCTGGTCTACCTGACCGACGTCGAGGGCCTGTACGCCGACCTGGCCGATCCGGACTCACTGCTCCAGCAGCAGACCGTCGGCGAGGTCGAGGCCATCCTGGACGGCGGCAAGGTCGCGGCCGGGCACGCCCACCCACGGGTTGGCGAGGCGGTCTCCGCACAGCTCGGGACGCTCGGGCACACCTCCAACCTCTACTTCACGGGGCCGCAGGTGGAGCTGGCCGAGCGGCTGGTTGGGCACTTCGGCGGGGACGCCAAGGTGTTCCTCTCC
>DATABK010000062.1:0-7050 GCA_036259695.1 Actinomycetes bacterium
GGACCCCTCCGAAGACCTGGAGGTCGTCAAGCGGGTGGTGGGCCTGCCGGGGGAGCGGGTGCGGCTGGCCGGCGGCCGGCTGGAGGTCGACGGCCAGGAGCTGCCCGAGCCCTATCTGGCCGGCCGGAGAGGTCCGGGGAACCCCGAAGGGGTGCCCCGGTGGATCGGGCCCACCGCCGGCGAGCTCGACCTGGAGCTGGGCCCCGCCCAGTACCTGGTCCTCGGCGACCACCGGGCGGCCAGCACCGACGGCCGCGACTACGGCCCGGTGGGCGCCGACGCCCTCCTCGGCCGGGTCCGCTTCGCCTACTGGCCTCCCCGGCGCCTGCGCGGTCGGGGTTAGACTGCGCCGAGGGGCACGATCCGGGAGGAATGATGCTCGTCGTGGTGGCCGGTGGGGCCGGGTTCCTCGGGGCGAGCCTGGTCGACCGGCTCCAGGCCGAGGGCGACGAGGTGGTGGTGGTCGACGACCTCTCCCACGGGCACCTGGCCAACCTGACCGAGGCCAGGCGCCGCGGCGGCGTCCGGTTCCACCGCATGGACGTCGCCCAGGGCGGCCTGGCCACCCTGGCCGACCGGGTCCGGGCCGACGCCTGGGTCCACCTGGCCACCGCCATCGACCCGGTCCGGGCCTGGGAGGACCCGACGGCCGAGGCCAGGGCGGTGGTCCCGGGCGGGATCGAGGTCCTGCGGGCGGCCGCCGCCACCGGGGCCAGGGCGGTGCTCGTCTCCTCGGGCGCCTATCTCTACCCGTCCCAGCTCACCGGGGTCACCGGGGCCGGCGACATCCCCCGGCCGGTGCACCCCCTTGGCGCGTCCCGCCTGGCCCTCGAGGCCTACGCCGGCGCCTTCAGCGCCCGCGGCCTGGAGGTCGCCACCCTCGTGCTGGGCACGGTCTACGGGCCCCGGCAGGACCCGCTCGGCCCCGGCCTGGTGGCCAGGGCCGCCTGGACCATGCTCCAGAACCAGCCGCCCCGGGTCGACGGCGACGGCCGCCAGGAGCGCGACTTCCTGTTCGTGGACGACGCCGTGGACGCCATCGCCCGGGCCGTCCACGCCTCCCCGGCTCCCGGGCGGGTGCTGGTCGGCACGGGCACGGCCACCGGGGTCCTGGAGGTGGTCGAGCGGCTGGCCGCCCAGATCGACTGGGCCGGCGAGCCCGCCTGGGCCCCGGCCCGGCCCGGCGACCCGCGGCGTTCGGCCCTCGACCCGACGGCCGCCGGCAAGGCCCTGCACTGGCAGCCCTGGACCCGGCTGGAGGAGGGACTGGGCCTCACCGCGGACTGGCTCAAGGCCCGACTTCCCGGTCATCATCGTCACATAGGGCGTTGACTCGACCTTCTCTAGTGATCACAGCCTAGGTGGAAGTTTCGAGCTGAAACCGCCCAACCGGGCTATGGTGGGCGCTCGGGCCAGTCCTAATAATCGCCCTGTTCGCACTGCTCCCAGCAGGGTGACCGACAGACCCGTTCTCCGCCGCACGTCCTTCTGCTCGGCTCGCCTGTCGGGGTTCGGACTCGAGAAAGGGACGAACCGGTGGCACAACGCAAGAGCACCAGGATCGAGGCTCCGAGCTACCTCCGCACCGCCGAGGTGGCCGACATCCTGCATGTCTCGCCAAAGACGGTCTCCCGCTGGGCCAAGGAGGGCAAGCTTCCCTTCCTCAAGACCCTCGGCGGGCACCGCCGCTATCCCGAGGCGAAGATCCGCGAGCTCGCCAACGACCTGCGGGAGGAGCCGACGGGCTGACGCTCACTCGCTGACGACCCTCCGGGGGGGTCACTCCGCCCATGTCGTCCACGGGACCGTTCTGGCCTCGTGGGCGCCGTGGGCGGCCCCATCTTCGCGCCGGAAGGGACCGGGGCCGCGGACCAGGTGCTGGAGGAGCAGGAACAGGCCGGCCAGCTCGATCACGGTGCCGTAGCTGGTCACGGTGCGCAGCGGCCGCACGGCCAGGCGGTCGCCCAGCAGCCCAAGGCGGGTGCCGCCGCGCTGCAGCACGTGCTTGGCGTCCGGGCGGTCGGGGGCCGGCTGCTCGAGGGTGATCCCGGCCCGCTCCAGGGTCGCGGCCGGGACCGGCATGCCGACATTGGCCAGCACCACGATCAGGTTGAGGAGCAGGCCGAGGGCGAGCAGGGGCACCCCGGCCAGGCGGCCGTTGGCCCTGGCGATCCCCAGCAGCGTGGCCAGGGCGGCGACCAGCAGCACGAACCCGCCCAGGCCAGGCATCGGCAGCACCACCAGCGAGGCCTGCACGGCCAGGCAGGCGATGCCCAGCCAGACCGCCTTGACCCCGGGGGTGCGCAGCTGACGCAGCGCCCCGCCCCGGGCAACGCCGACGGCCATCGCGGCCGCGGCCACCAGCAGGAACAGCAGCGGCTCGCCCATGGTGGGGAGCCTACTCCACGATGCCGTGCTTGAGGGCCACGGCAACCGCCCGGGTGCGGTCGGAGACGCCGAGCTTCGTGAAGATCCGCTCCAGGTAGGTCTTCACCGTCTGGGGGGAGATGTGCAGGGCCTCGGCGACCTCGCGGTTGGTCGAGCCGTAGGCGATCATCTGGAGCACCTCGACCTCACGGGCCGAGAGGGTCGAGACGCTCTGCTCGCCCCTGGTGAGCTGCCGGATCTCCTCGATGAACTGGCGGGTCAGGTTGGGGTGGATGACCGCCGAGCCCTCGGCGGCCAGGTGCACGGCCCGGGCCAGCTCGTGGGCGTCGATGTCCTTGAGCAGGTAGCCGGCGGCGCCGGCCTGGATGGCCTCGCCCACCCGGGCCTGGGTCTCCTCGACGGTCAGCATGACCACCCGGGCGCTGGGGACGGTCCTGGAGATCGTCTGGGTGGCCCGGATGCCCCCGAGGACGGGCATGCGCACGTCCATCAGCACGACGTCCGGCTTGACCTCCTCGGCCAGGTCCACGGCCTCCTGGCCGTCGCTGGCCTCGGCCACCACCTCGAACTCTTCGTCGAGGGCCAGTGCGGCCTTGATGCCGTCCCGCGTCAACGGATGGTCATCTGCGACGAGGATACGAACGACGTCCCCCATACCGCCCCCTTCACCGGACGATCTGTTCATCTCGATCGTACCGCTTCAGGCGAGACGAAAGAACCCGTCGATCCGGACAGGACTTCGTGGGCTAGGCGATGCGCACCCTGCGGCGCTGTCCGCGACGCAGCGCGCGCCGCTCCTCCTCCGACAGACCACCCCAGACGCCCGCATCCTGGGCCGTGTCCAGCGCCCACTGGAGACACTCCTCACGGACGGGGCAGAGCGCACAGATGGCCTTGGCCGACTGCACCTGGGCCTCGGCCGGACAGGTGGTGCCGACCGGGAAGAACAGCTCGGGGTCGACATCGCGGCAGCGGGCACGATGGCGCCAATCCATTGACATCCTCACTTTCCGGTGCAAGCCCTGGGGGAAGGGCAAGAGCGGCGTGAGTCTAGGACAGTAATCCTGCCTTGGGAAGGACCAAATTCTCGCTCGAGCGGTTGAAACTCCATCATTTGCCGCACACGACCAGGGTTGGTTGCATCGGTTCCCTACCCGTTCCCAGCGGCATGAAACGCCCGGAAGGCGTGGTCGTGGGACATCTGGTGCCATCGACATAATGAGAATGGCTGGTATCTCTCAGAAGAATTACGCACGCGCCGGCGGAGCGATCACCGAGAGGGCCGATCGCAGGCATCCGAATCGCACGCTGGTCCGGTCGCCGACATATTCGCCGTCGAGCTGGAAAGGCAGGGGAATGTCGGCCGACAGCGAGAAGCCGTCGACGTCGTGGAGGACCGGCAGCCCCGGGTAGCCGGCCCGCGGGTGGGGCGACAGCATGCCGGTCACGGCCCGGGCCAGCGACCGGGTGACCATCGTCTGCCCGACCAGCAGGTCGAGGCCGCCGTCCCAGGTCGCCTGGGGTGTCGGCCGGAACGGCCGCCGGCCCAGGTAGGTGAACGGGTCGCCGTTTCCGACCAGGGTGAAGAAGCCGCGCAGGGGCGGCCGGCCGTCGGGCAGGTGGACGGTCAGGTGCGGGTGGTCACGGTCGTAGTCGACCAGCAGGGCCTTGAGGCCGGCGGCCACATAGGCCCGGTCGCCGTAGAGCTGCTTGGCCCGCTGGCGGCGCTCGACCTCGCGGACGATCGCCCCGCCGAGGCCGAGGCCGGCGTTGAGGGCGAAGCAGCGCTCGCCGGCCAGCCCAAGGGTCAGGCGGCGCCGGGCCCCGGCGGCCAGCAGGTCCAGCAGGCGGGCGGTGGCCCGGTCGGGGTCGGCGGGCAGGCCGAGCCCGCGGGCGAGCACGTTGACCCTGCCCCCGCCGAGCAGGGCGAGCGCCGCGTCGGCGTCGCGCAGCCCGTTGACGACCTCGTTGACGGTGCCGTCGCCGCCGAGCACGGCCACCACCTCGCAGCCCAGCGCGGCCACCGCCTGGGCGGCCAGCTCGGTCGCATGCCCGGCGTGCCCGGTCTGGAGCAGCTCCAGCTTGTGCCCGGCCGCGATGGCGGCCACCACCCGGTCGCGCTGGCGCCCGCTGAACCGGCTGGCATGCGGGTTGGCGATCAGAGCAACCCGCAAGGCCCTAGCCCGTCTCCTCGTCCTCGAGGAGACCCTCGCGGAGCACGGCCAGGGTGCGGTTCAGGAGGCGGCTGACGTGCATCTGGGAGATGCCCAGGCGGGCGGCGATCTGGGACTGGGTCATGCCCCCGAAGAAGCGGAGGTACAGGATGCGGCGCTCGCGCTCGGGGAGGTTGGCGATCAGGGGGCCGAGGGCGGCCCGGTACTCGAGGGCCTCCAGGCTCTCGTCCTCGACGCCGATGTGCTCGCTGACCGCCGGGGCGTCCTCGCCCCCGGCCGGGGCGTCCAGGGAGACGACCGCGTAGGCGTTGGAGGTGTCGAGGCCCTCCAGCACCTCCTCCTCAGGCAGGCGGGCCTTGGTCGCGATCTCGGCGATGGTGGGGGAGCGCCCGATCTCCTGGGACAGCTCGGCCACCACCTTGTTGAGCGACAGGTTCAGCTCCTGGAGCCGGCGGGGGACCCGGACCGCCCAGCCCTTGTCGCGGAAGTGGCGCTTGAGCTCGCCGACGATGGTCGGGGTGGCGTAGGTCGAGAACTCGACCTCGCGCTCCAGGTCGAAGCGGTCGATGGCCTTCAGCAGGCCGATGGTGCCCACCTGGACCAGGTCCTCCAGCGGCTCGCCGCGGTTGCGGAAGCGCCGGGCCAGGTACTCGACCAGGGGCAGATGGAGCCCGACCAGCTCCTCACGCAGGGCCGGGTTGCGGGTCTCGACGAAGCGCCGGAACAGGTCCTTGGCCTGGCCCCGGTCGACCGAGCGGCCGTTGAGGGAGCCGACGCCGTTGCCGTTGGCCTCGGGGCCCTTGTGCACGCCGGCGCTGGATACCTCGCTCACCCGCGGCCGCCCGCCTTGCGGAAGCTGAGCCGCAGCCGGCCGTCCTCGGACTGCTCACGCACCTCGTCGGTCATGGCCGACAGGATCTGCCAGGCGAAGGTGTCCCGCTCCAGCGGCTCGCCGCGGTCGGCGGCCTCGATCGAGACGTCGACCCGCAGCTCGGCCTCGGCCAGGTGGTAGGCGAGGTTCAGGGTGGTGGCGCTGCCCCGCCGGGCCAGCAGCTGGGTGCAGGCCTCGTCGACCGCGATCCGGAGGTCGTCGATCTCCTCATAGGTGAACTGGAGCTGGGCCGCCAGGCCGGTGGCGGCGGCCCGAGCCACTGAGAGGTAGGCGCCGGACGCGGGGATCTCGAGGTGCACGGTGGACGTCATACGCTGGCTCTCCTACCCCTACGGTTCGCTCCATCCAACCCCGCTCCCAGCGTATCGCGCAAGGCGCGTCAACCTGGCGGCCGGGCCACCCAGAGCGTACGGCCCCGGGCCGGCTGGGCCGGGATGGCCGGCCACATCGGCCGCCGCTCGGCCAGGGCGAGCCCGGACGCCCGGACCAGGGCCTCCAGCTCGGCCTCGGAGTAGAGGCGCTGGCGGTAGGTCTCGGCCTCCTCCGCGCCTCCGAGCGACCACACCAGCCGCTCGACCAGCAGGTCGCCCTCGACCTCGTAGCTGGCGTCCAGGCGCAGGCCGTCGCGGTCGACGTGGCGGCCCGGCTCCCAGCCCTGGTGGACGAACCGGGGCGACAGGGGCTCGACCACCACCGTGCCGCCGGGGGCGGCGGCCCGGCCGAGGTGGGCCAGTGCGGCCACCACCTCGTCCGGCTCGAGCAGGTAGTTGATGCTGGCGTTGAGGACCAGGACCAGATCGGCCCAGCCGTCGCGGACGGGCAGGGCCCGGAGGTCGCCGGCGACCAGCCGGGGCCTTGATCGGGGCCAGGGCTTGGCCGCGGCCACGGCCAGCATCTCCAGGGAGAGGTCGAGGCCGGTGACCTCGTAGCCGCGGCCGGCCAGCTCGACCACGGCGTTGCCGGTGCCGCAGGCGGCCACCAGCACCCGGCGGACGGCCGTCCCCTGGGCGGCGGCGGCCTCCAGGCACAGGTCCACGAACCGGTCGTAGGGCGCCGCGCGCCAGACCAGGTCGTAGACGAGCGCGTAGCGCCGGTAGGCGCCCGAGGCGGCAGCTGGCACGACCTGATTCTGGCAGATGAGCGGCGCGTTAGAATCGGGCCCCATGACCGACGGCCGAATTCCCGAGCCGGCGCGCATCACCAGGCAGCGCACGGCCGTTCTCGACGCCCTCCGCAAGGCGCCGGAGCCGCTCTCGGCCAAGGACCTCCACGCCGGCCTCGGCCGTTCCGTGGGGCTGGCCACCGTCTACCGCGCCCTTCAGGGGCTGGTCGATGCGGGCCGGGTGGACGTGTTCCGGCGCGAATCCGGGGAGGCGTTGTTCCGCCTCTGCAATCCGGTTCACCATCACCATCTGGTTTGCCAGCGCTGTGGCCGGGTCGTCGAGATCGACGCGTGCGGGGTGGAGCTGTGGGCGTCCCGGGTCGCGCACCGCTACGGATTCGCCATCACCGACCACCAGGCCGATGTTTTCGGGGTGTGCACCGCCTGCCAGGCCGGCTCCTGAAACACCGACGCCCGCGCCAATTGGCGCGGGC
>DATABK010000063.1:0-3719 GCA_036259695.1 Actinomycetes bacterium
CCGCACTCCTAGATCCACCAGCAGCCCGCCGACCACCAGAAACGCCGCCACTCCCGTCCCCGAGCCACCCGGCGCGACACGATCACCCTCGTGCTCTAGGTCCGAGGTCGCGCTGGACAGGGCGGCGTGAAGGGGCTCGTACTCGATCTCGAGGCGGCTCCACTCGCCGCTGATGAGGCGGGCGATGGCCCGGCCGAGGTCGCCGGCGGTCTCGGTCACGACCTTGGCCTGGGCGGCGGGGGCCACGGGGAAGCGGGGGCGGCCGTCGGCGGTGGCCAGGCCGGCCGCCTTCAGCGATTCCAGACGGTGCTGGCCCAGCCGGTCCAGCGGGGCCCCGTCGGCCACCGCGGACAGCAGCGCCCCGTGCACCGCCGGGTCGACCAGCTCATCGGGCTCCAGCGCCGGCGGCACCGGCGCCCACCACCCCAGCTCCCAGGCCGCCCGGCCCCGGGCCCCGCTGGTCATCTCCTCGGGCTCCGAACTCGACCGGGGCGTCAGGCGCTGGCGACGGTGGCGGTCAGGTTGCGGGTGGCGCCGGGGTCGACCTTGATGCCGGGGCCCATGGAGGTGGCGACGGTGATGCCCTTGATGTAGCGGCCCTTGGCCGCGGCCGGCTTGGCCCGGAGGATCTCGTCCAGGACGACCTGGTAGTTCTCCACCAGGGCCTTGGCCGGGAACGAGGTCTTGCCGAGGATCAGGTGGAGGTTGCCGTGGCGGTCGACCCGGTACTCCACCTTGCCGCCCTTGATGTCGGACACGGCCCTGGCCACATCCGGGGTGACGGTGCCGGCGCGCGGGTTGGGCATCAGGCCGCGGGGGCCGAGGATGCGGCCGAGGCGGCCGACCTGGCCCATCATCTCGGGCACGGCCACGGCGGCGTCGAAGTCGAGGAAGCCGTTCTGGACCCGCTCGACCAGGTCCCGGCCGCCGACCACGTCGGCCCCGGCCTCCTCGGCCTGGCGAGCCGCCTCGCCCTCGGCGAACACGGCCACCCGGATGGTCTTGCCGGTGCCGTTGGGCAGGGAGACCGTGCCCCGCACCATCTGGTCAGCCCGGCGTGGGTCGACCCCGAGCCGGAATGCGACCTCGACGGTGGCGTCGAACTTCGTCGGGTTGGTCTCCCGGGCCAGCTCCAGCGCCTCGGCCGGGTGGTACAGCCGGGTGCGGTCGACCTTGGCGACCGCCTCGGCCAGCTTCTTGCCTGCCATTGTTGTCCTCCTGTGGTCCACGGACCGCTACACGCGGCCCTCCCACGAACTCGGTGAACGGCGCCACGTCAGGAGGCGACGGTAATGCCCATACTGCGGGCGGTGCCCTCGACGATCTTCATCGCGCCCTCGACGTCGATGGCGTTGAGGTCGGGCATCTTGGTCTCGGCGATCTCCCGGACCTGGTCCCGGGTGACGGTGCCGACCTTCTCGCGGTGCGGCTCGGCCGAGCCCTTGTCGACCCCGGCGGCCTTGCGCAGCAGCACGGCGGCCGGCGGTGTCTTCAGGACGAAGCTGAAGCTGCGGTCCTCGTAGATGGTGATCTCCACCGGGACCACGTTGCCGGCCTGGGCCTGGGTGGCCGCGTTGTACTGCTTGCAGAAGTCCATGATGTTCACGGCGTGGGGGCCGAGGGCCGTTCCCACCGGCGGCGCCGGGGTGGCCTGGCCGGCCGTGAGCTCGATCTTGAGGACCGCCGCCACGCGGCGACGGCGACCTGCTTGGGGTGGCATGGGGTTGACTGCTCCTTACGGGATGGTTAGAGCTTCTGGACCTGGTCGAACGCGAGCTCGACCGGGGTCTCCCGGCCGAAGATCGAGACCAGGACCTTGAGCTTCTGCTGGTCGGCGTTGATCTCGGCGATCGAGCCGGGCAGCTGGGCGAACGGGCCGGAGGTGACGGTGACAGACTCGCCGACCTGCCACTCGACCCGCGGCTTGAGCTTCTCGACCGGCTTGGTCTCGAGGATCTTGGCCACTTCCTTCTCGGACAGGGGGGTCGGCTTGGCCCCCGAGCCGACGAAGCCGGTCACGCCCGGGGTGTTGCGGACCACGTACCAGGAGTCGTCGTCCAGGTACATGCGGACCAGCAGGTAGCCGGGGAAGACCTTGCGGGAGACGACCTGCTTCTTGCCGCCCTTGATCTCCATGACGTCTTCCATGGGGATCACGACCTCGAAGATCCGCTCCTCCATGTTCATCGAGGAGATGCGGCTCTCGAGGTTGGCCTTGACCTTGTTCTCGTAGCCTGCGTAGGTGTGCACGACATACCAGTCCCCAAGGCTGAACGCGGGACCGGTGGTGCCGGTTGCGGTATCGGTGCTCATTCCACTCCTGTCAGTCGCCGAAGACGGCGAACACGGCCTTCCCGAACAGCGTGTCCATCCCGAAGATGATCGCCGTGATGACGGTGACGGCCACCAGTACGACGACCGTGTAGGCGGCCACGGTCCGCCGGTCGGGCCAGTTCACCTTCCTCAGCTCGGCCGTGACCTCGCCGCCGAACGAGCCGACGCCGCGCAGCCGCGAGCGGCGGGGGCCCTGCTGGCCGTCCCGGCCGCCGGCCCGCTGGCGCTCCAGCTGCTGCTTGCGCAGCTGCTGCAGCCGCTGGGGGTCCGCGGTCTTCTGCTGGCGGGCCATCGCCCGCTTGGTTTCCCTGTTCATTGCGAAGGCTTGCTCCTCACGCCGAGGCGCCGGTCGATCGTCGAGGGGTGGCAGGCCAGGAGGGACTCGAACCCCCAACCACCGGTTTTGGAGACCGGGACTCTACCAATTGAGCTACTGGCCTTGGGAGTGGGCGCGCCCCGAGCCTGAGCCCAAAGCCCAACGAGTATAGGTGGGTCCACCCGGCCGGAACAAGATGCCTGGCTCTACCAGGGTAGCAGGTCCGGCCGACCCGAACGGGGTGCCATGACCGAGCAGGAGCAGCCCGGCTTCGACCCCCACCTGGAGTGGGCCGCCGAGGGCGCCGTCCTCGGCGCGCCCTCCTCGGCGGCGCCTCTGGTCAGCTCAGCTGACCCGGGTAGAGGAGGGCCAGCTCGTCCGGCCAGGCGGCGAGCAGGCGCAGCTCGTCGTCGGTGAGGGGCCGGCCGGTGGCGGCGTTGGTCAGCTGGACGAGCTTGAACACCAGGTCCTCGTCGCCGGCGGCGAGCTCGATGCCGAGGCCGTCGAGGACGTGGCGGAAGCCGGCCTTGCCGCCGTACTCGCCGGTGAGCACGACCCGGCCCTGGCGGGCGGTCCAGTCGTGGGGGAACGGCCCCAGGGTCTCCTCGTCGTACAGCTCGTAGTTGTGCCGGTCCTTGAGCGCGCCGTCGGCGTGGATCCCGGACTCGTGGGCGAAGGCGTTGGCCCCGACGCCCGGCTGGCCGAGCGGCAGCGGCTGGCCGAAGGCGTACGCCGCCCACAGGGCGAACCGCCGAGCCCAGCTCAGGTCGAGCTCGCCGGCCAGCTCGTCCCGGCCTTCGAGGTCGAAGCCGTGCCGGAAGGCGAGTATGCAGGCGAGCAGGTCGGCGTTGCCGGCCCGCTCGCCGATGCCGTTGACGCAGGTGTTGACCCAGGCGTCCTGCCCGGCGTCCAGGTCCCCGATGGCGCCGGCGACCGAGTTGGCCACGGCCATGCCCAGGTCGTTGTGGCAGTGGGTCTCGACCGGGATCCCGACGGCGGCGGCCAGGCCGGCGAACCGCTCGCGGATGCGCCAGGGGGTGTCGCCGCCGACGGTGTCGCAGTAGCGGAC
>DATABK010000064.1:0-11032 GCA_036259695.1 Actinomycetes bacterium
GGACGATCCTGGTCACCTCGCTGCTGGTCCTGCTGGCCACCCCGGTGTTCACCAGCGCCCTGGTGATGCTTTTGATCGACCGCAACCTCGGCGGGTCGTTCTTCAACCCGGCCAACGGCGGCATCTCGGTGCTGTGGCAGAACGTGTTCTGGTTCTACTCCCACCCGGCGGTGTACGTGATGGTCCTGCCCGGCATGGGGATCATCTCCGACGTGCTACCGGTGTTCTCCCGCAAGCCGCTGTTCGGCTACAAGGCGTTCGTGTTCGCCACCGCCGGCATCGGCGCCCTCGGCTTCAGCGTCTGGGCCCACCACATGTTCGCCACCGGCCAGGTGCTGCTGCCCTTCTTCGCCATCATGACCTTCCTGATCGCCGTGCCCACCGGGGTCAAGTTCTTCAACTGGATCGCCACCCTGGTCAAGGGCCAGATCACCTTCTCGACGGCGATGCTGTTCGCCATCGGCTTCCTGACCATGTTCCTGATCGGGGGCATCGACGGCGTGTTCCTGGCCTCGCCGCCGGTCGACTTCGCCCTCCACGACACCTACTGGGTGGTCGCCCACATCCACTACGTGCTGTTCGGCGGCAGCGTGTTCGCCGTCTACGCCGGCTTCTACTACTGGTTCCCCAAGTTCACCGGCAAGAAGCTCAACGAGGGCCTGGGCAAGCTCCACTTCTGGCTGCAGTTCATCGGGTTCAACCTGACCTTCTTCTCCATGCACATCCTGGGGCTGCTGGGCATGCCCCGGCGCATCCAGGACTACCCGGCGCTGCCCGACTGGGTCGGGCTCAACCAGCTCCAGACCATCGGGGCCCTGATCATCGCCCTGTCCACGGCGCCGTTCCTGGCCAACGTGGTCATGACCCTGCGCCGCAAGGACCGGGACCCCGAGGACCCGTGGGAGGGCAACACCCTGGAGTGGTACACCACCTCCCCGCCGCCGGCCCACAACTTCGACAGCCTGCCCGAGATCCACTCCGAGCGGCCGCTGTTCGACCTGCGCCACGCCGACGAGCTCACCGTCCATCCCGACGCCACCACCACAGGAGCCCGCTGATGGCCGTCGCAGACACCGCCGCCCTCGACGAGCGGCCCGCCGAGCAGCACAAGCCGGGCGGCATCAGCTCCTCGCTGCTGGGCATGGTCCTGTTCATCGCCTCCGAGGTGATGTTCTTCGGCGGCCTCTTCGGCGCCTACTTCACCATCCGCAGCGCCGCCACCCAGTGGCCGCCCGAGGGCACCCCCCACCTGGAGACCTGGTACGCGGCCGTGCTCACCGCCATCCTGGTCGCCTCCAGCGTGACCATGCAGTTCGGGGTGTGGGCGATCCGCAAGAACGACCAGCGCAAGCTGATCCTGTGGCTGGCCGTCAGCCTGCTGCTGGGGGCCATCTTCCTCGTCGGGCAGGCGAACGAGTACCGGACGCTCATCCACGAGGGCATGACGCTGTCCAGCGGCGTGTTCGGTTCGACCTTCTACACCCTGACCGGCTTCCACGGCGCCCACGTGGCCGGCGGGGCCGCGTTCATCCTGATCGTGCTCCTGCGGGCCCGCTCCGGGCAGTTCACCGCCCGCTACCACGACACCGTCGAGATGGCCTCCTACTACTGGCACTTCGTCGACGTCGTCTGGCTGGGCCTGTTCAGCACCATCTACCTGCTCCGATGACCGCCCGCCGGACCGGGGAAGGGAACCGCACGTGATCATCGCCAGCCGGCTGTTCATGGCCATGGGGCTGTTCGGGCTGATCGCCGGGACGATCTACTACGTGGCCAACCCGCAGAACCGCGAGCTGGCGGGGGTCGGGCTGCTGGGCGCGTTCTTCGCCGCCTGCCTGTACATCGGCATCATGCTGTGGACGGCCAGCCCGGCCAACCGCCGCCGGGTGCCGGTCCCCGACACCGGGCTGGCCGGGTCGGCCGACCCCGAGCGGGGCGCCGCCGACGAGCACGGCAACATCCACCACATGGCCCCCACCTGGGCGCCGGTGGTCTACTCGCTGGCCGCCACCTTCCTGCTCGGCGGGTTCATCCTCCGCAAGCAGATCGCCGCCCTCGGCCCCTGGGGCATCGGGCTCGGGCTGGCCCTGTTCCTGGGGGCGACCATCATCTGGTACCGCAACGTGGCCGTGGACCAGCGGGCCCGCCTGGCCCCCCACGGCGGGCCGACCGGCTCCGAGCACGGCATCGCCGTCCACCCCGAGGTCCCCGAGGTCGACACCAGCCCGGTCGGCCCGGCCAACTACTTCGAGCAGCTCCGCGAGGCCCTCGAGGTCGGCGACGCCGACTGGGCGGCGGCCGCGTATGCCCCCGACGCCGTCTACTACGAGCCGGCCAACCCGCCCCATGAGGGTCGCGAGGCCATCCGGGCGTACCTCAACGACCTCCTCAAGGGCCACCGCAACCTCAAGGTCGACGTCCAGCGCATGGGCGTGGACGGCGACAGCGCCATCGTCGAGTGGACCTGGTCGTTCCGCCACGGCAACGGCCGCATCACCGACCAGCCCGGCGCCACCGTGATCCAGGTCGGCCCCGCCGGCATCACCTACCACCGGGACTATCTGTAGGGACGATGCGTAGGTTCCGCGGCGCCCGCTCGGGGAGGCTGCTCATCCTGGTCGTGCTGGTGGTGGTGGCGGTCGTCCTGCCGGCCGGGGCGGCCCTGCTCGACCGTCGTGCGCCCGCGACCCGCCTGGAGCCCCTGTCCCCGCCGCCGTCGTCGGGGCCCAGGGACCAGACCTACCCGCCTGGCACCCCGGCCCCGGCCCTGCGCCTGCCCGGCCTGGACGGCGGCCAGGTCGACCTGGCCGCCCTGCGCGGCCGCCCGGTGGTGGTCAACTTCTGGGCCAGCTGGTGCGACCCCTGTGTCCGCGAGTTCCCCCTCCTCCGCCAGGCCGCGGCCGGGCACCGCCCCGACCGCCTGACCGTGGTCGGCGTCCTCTCCGGCGACTCGCCGGCCGCCGCCCGCCCGTTCCTGCGCCGCAACAACGCCACCTGGCCGATCGCCCTCGACCCCAACACCACCACGGCCACCGCCTGGGGCGCCGTCGGCCTCCCCCACACCTACTTCATCCGCCGCGACGGCACCCTCGCCTCCCACCAGCTCGGCGAGCTCACCCAGGCGTCGCTGGACCGCCAGCTGGCCCAGATCCTGGAACCCGAGGAGGGACCCTGATGCCGACCCTGCCCGAGCGGCTCCTCCTGGTCGCCCTGGACGACGACGGCCGGCCGGACCGGCGGAATCCGCGCGGCTTCTGCCCGGCCCGGGGGGTTCGCCCCGAGGGGGGCGCCGGGGCATAATGCGGTAGGCCGGCCCGGGGCGGCGTGGCTCGCTTGGCGGCGGCTCGTTCGCCCCGGGTCGGCGTCTTGCGGAGGCCGCGACGGTGCGACCGGCCGCGGTGAACCCGGGGCGCTCAGCGGCGCCGCTTGCTGCCCTCCTCGAAGATGCGGTCGAAGGCCTTGCGCGCCCGCGATTCGGAGAGTTCGTGCAGGAACAGGACCATGCCAGCGATCGACAGCAGGATCGCGGCGGCGACGATCAACGGCCCATACATTGGCGGCGGCTCCCTTTCCTCGGGGGCTCTGTGTAATTGGGCTCGCCGGGAACATTGCACATGCCGCAAGCGGCGTCAACTGCACTCGCGTCCCAAGCTACCTGATGGGACCCCAGGTCGGGGTGGTTGCCGGGGCGATGTCGCCGCCCTGATCGGCAGCGTGGTGTGTTCGGCGAGCGGTTCGGCCGCCGCCGGGTCGTGGCCGCCGCCTTCATCACCGCCGGGATCGTGCTCCTCAACCTCGCGCGGTAGGCGGCTACAGGCGGCCGGCCGCCAGCTCGGTCGAGCCGTCGTGGGCGACCAGGACCACGGCCAGGCCGGGGGTGGTCTCCTCCGCCTCCTCGACCGCCTTCTCGACCGTCTCGCCCTTGAGGCGCTCGCCCAGGCCGGGGTCCTCCAGGTCGTCGGGGAGCAGGATCAGGTCGGCGGCGTGCTCGCGGGCGTAGGCGACCAGGGCGTCGGTGCCGTGGTCGGAGGCCAGCCAGCCCCAGGCGTCGACGCCGTCCTGGCGGGCCGCGGCGACCTTGCGGGCGAACGGCTCGCGGCCCAGCTTGACCAGCTCCTGGTCGGAGAGCGGGTCGTTGAACTGGGCGCCCTCGGCCTGGGAGCCCCACTGGTTGGGCATGGGGTCGGCGAAGGCCGAGGCCGAGTCGCGGTCGTACAGGATCACCCGGGCGCCGCCGCGTCCGATCTCCAGGGCGGCGTCGCGCACATGGTCCAGCTGGTCGTCCTCGGAGACGTAGGCGACGACCAGGCGGGCGCTGGCCAGGGCGTCGTCGGCTGGCTGGTCGCTCACTGCGGCTCACCTCTGGGGCTTGGATACGGGGTCGGGGTCGGGGCGGGGCTTCCGGCATGGTGACCGGCGTCGGGTGATCCTGCCACTCCGAGGCGCCGGCTTCCACGAGCTTCCCAAACGGATCGGTATATGCTGGGAGGGCCGGTTGCCGGCCCCCTACCCTCGGGGTGGTGGGACGCTGCGCCCCGGGCCCTGAGCTGGCGGCGACCGGGTGCAGGTGACCCGTCCGTCTCGAATCGAGGGAATGCACGATGACCAAGCCGGTCCAGGTGCTGGATCGCGTCACCATTCGTTTCGCCGGCGACTCCGGTGACGGCATGCAGCTCACCGGAGACCGTTTCACCAGCGAGACCGCGGCGTTCGGCAACGACCTGTCGACGCTGCCCGACTTCCCGGCCGAGATCCGCGCCCCCGCCGGCTCCATCCCCGGGGTCTCGGGCTTCCAGCTGCACTTCGCCGACCACGACATCCTCACCCCGGGCGACGCCCCCGACGTGCTGGTGGCGATGAACCCGGCGGCCCTCAAGGCGAACCTCGGCGACCTGCCCAAGGGCGCCACGCTGATCGTCAACACCGACGCCTTCACCGCCCGCAACCTCGACAAGGCCGGCTACGCCAGCAACCCGCTGGAGGACGGCACCGTGGCCGACTACCAGGTGCACCCGGTGGCGCTGACCTCCATGACCCTGGAGGCCCTGAAGGAGTTCGACATCTCCAAGAAGGAGGCCGAGCGGGCCAAGAACATGTTCGCCCTCGGGCTCATGTCCTGGCTGTACCACCGCCCGACCGAGGCCACGATCGCCTTCCTGGAGAAGAAGTTCGCCACCCGGCCGCTGATCGCCAAGGCCAACGTGACCGCCTTCAAGGCCGGCTGGAACTACGGCGAGACGACCGAGGCCTTCGCCGTCTCCTATGAGATCAAGCCGGCCAAGCTGCGGCCCGGGACCTACCGGAACATCTCCGGGAACCTGGCCCTGGCCTACGGGCTGATCGCGGCCAGCCAGCTGTCGGGGCTGCCGCTGTTCCTCGGCGCCTACCCGATCACCCCGGCCTCCGACATCCTCCATGAGCTGTCCAAGCACAAGGCGTTCGGGGTCCGGACCTTCCAGGCCGAGGACGAGATCGCCGGGGTCGGGGCGGCCCTTGGCGCGGCCTTCGGAGGCTCGCTCGGGGTGACCACCTCCAGCGGGCCCGGGATCGCCCTCAAGGCCGAGACCATCGGCCTCGGCGTCTCTCTGGAGCTGCCCCTGCTGGTGATCGACATCCAGCGCAGCGGCCCCTCGACCGGGATGCCGACCAAGACCGAGCAGGCCGACCTGCTCCAGGTCCTGTACGGCCGCAACGGCGAGGCCCCGGTGCCGGTGGTGGCCCCCTGCACCCCCTCGGACTGCTTCCACGCGGCCGTCGAGGCGGCCCGGATCGCCCTCAAGTACCGGACCCCGGTGGTCCTGCTGTCGGACGGGTACCTGGCCAACGGCTCCGAGCCGTGGCTGTTGCCCGACGTGGCCTCGCTGCCCGACATCTCGGTCCCGTTCGCCACCGAGCCCAACCACGAGGGTGACTTCTGGCCGTACCTCAGGGACGAGACCACCCTGGCCCGCCCGTGGGCGGTCCCGGGCACCCCCGGCCTCGAGCACCGCATCGGCGGGCTGGAGAAGGCCGACGGCACCGGCAACATCAGCTACGACCCCGACAACCACGACCGCATGATCAACCTCCGGGCGGCCAAGGTGGCCGGGATCGCCAACGACATCCCCCGCCTGGAGGTCGACCACCAGGACGGGTCGCGGCTGCTGGTGCTGGGCTGGGGTTCGACCTACGGGCCGATCGGGGCCGCGGTCCGGCGGGTCCGGGCCTCGGGGGCCCGGGTGTCAGTGGCCCACCTGCGCCACCTCAACCCCTTCCCGGCCAACCTCGGCGAGGTCCTGGCCGGCTACGACCAGGTGCTGATCCCGGAGATGAACCTGGGCCAGCTCCGCATGCTGGTCCGCTCCCGCTACCTGGTCGACGCCGTCGGCTACAACAAGGTCAGGGGGCTGCCGTTCAAGGCCGAGGAGCTGGCCGACGCCATCATCGGACTGCTGGACGAAGGAGCAGGCAAGTGACGCTGCTGGGCAACGGGCACGGCAACGGCGCCCCCGTGAAGCTCACCGCCAAGGACTTCAAGAGCGACCAGGAGGTCCGCTGGTGCCCCGGCTGCGGGGACTACGCGATCCTCTCGGCCGTGCAGGGGTTCATGCCCTCGCTGGGGATCCCCAGGGAGCGGATCGTGTTCGTCTCGGGCATCGGCTGCTCGTCGCGCTTCCCGTACTACATGAACACCTACGGGATGCACTCGATCCACGGCCGGGCCCCGGCGATCGCCACCGGGCTGTCGGTGACCCGCCCCGACCTGTCGGTCTGGGTCATCACCGGCGACGGGGACGCCCTGTCGATCGGCGGCAACCACCTGATCCACGCCCTGCGCCGCAACGTCAACCTCAAGATCCTGCTGTTCAACAACCAGATCTACGGGCTGACCAAGGGCCAGTACTCCCCCACCAGCGAGCTCGGCAAGATCACCAAGTCGACGCCGATGGGGTCGCTCGACCACCCGTTCAACCCGGTCAGCGTGGCCCTGGGGGCCGAGGCGACCTTCGTGGCCCGCTCCATCGACTCCGACCGGGCCCACCTGACCGAGGTGCTGCGCAAGGCGGCCGCGCACCAGGGCACCGCCTTCGTCGAGATCTACCAGAACTGCAACATCTTCAACGACGGCGCCTTCGACCTGCTGAAGGAGCCCGACACCAGGGCCGACAACCAGATCCGGCTCGAGCACGGCCAGCCGATCCGCTTCGGCGCCAGCGGTGAGCGGGGGGTCCGGCTGACCGACGACTGCCGGGTCGAGCTGGTCGACGTGGCCGACGTCGGCGAGGACGCCCTGCTGGTCCACGACGAGCACCGGGCCGAGCCGAGCCTGGCCTTCATGCTCTGCCGGCTGTCGCACGCGGCCGACGGGCCGACCCCGATCGGGGTGTTCCGCGACGTGGAGCGGCCGGTCTACGACAAGCTCATGTCCGAGCAGCTCGAGACGGCCACGGCCAGCCACGGCCGCGGCGACCTGGCCAAGCTGCTCCACGGCGGGGACACGTGGCAGCTCGGCTGAGCCTGGCCGCGCGCGTGGACATCGGCGGGCTGGCGGAGGCGGCCCGGGCCGCCGGCCGCCTCGGCATCGACACCGAGTTCATGTCCGAGGGCCGCTACCGGGCCCTGCTCTGCCTGGTCGGGGTGGTCGTACCCGGCGACGATGGTGCTCCCCGGGTGGAGCTGGTCGACCCGCTGGACGGCGGGCTCGACCCGGCCCCGCTGGCCGAGGTCCTGGCCGACCCCGAGGTCGAGGTGGTGCTGCACGCCGGGCGCCAGGACGTGGCCCTGCTCCGGCGGGTGTGGCGCACCGAGGTCCGCGGGGTGTTCGACACCCAGGTGGCGGCCGGGTTCGCCGGGTTCGGGGCCCAGACCGGCTACGGTAGCCTGCTCAACGACGTGCTCGGCCTGCGCCTGACCAAGTCGGCCAGCTTCACCCGCTGGGACGACCGCCCCCTCAGCCCCGAGCAGCTCGCCTACGCCCGCGACGACGTCGCCCACCTGCTGCGCCTGGCCGACGCCCTCCAGGAGCGGCTGGCGGCCAGCGGCCGCCTCCAGTGGGCCCGGGAGGAGTGCCGGCGCCTGGAGGCGGCGAGCGACGAGCGCGACCCCGAGCTGGCCTGGCAGCGGCTCCCCCGGATCGCCCAGCTCAACCCCAGGGCCCGGGCCGTCGCCCGCGAGCTGGCGGCCTGGCGGGAGCAGACCGCGGCCGCCGAGGACCGCCCGGTCTCCTCGGTCCTGGGCGACGCCCCCCTGGTCGAGGTGGCCAAGCGCAAGCCCACCGCCCACTCGGCCCTGGAGCGCATCCGCGGCCTCCAGCCCTCGACCCTGCGCCGCCGCGCCGACGCCATCCTGGCCGCCACAGCCCGCGGGCTGGCCGCCGAGCCCCTGCCCGCCGAGGTGGTCGAGCGGCCCGCCTCCAACCCGGCCGACGTGCCCGCCATCGCCCTGTCCGAGGCGCTGGTCCGGGCCCGGGCCCTGGACGCCGGCCTCGCCTACGAGCTGGTCGCGGCCCGCAACGACCTCGCCCAGGTGGTCGCCGCGGCCCGCCGCGGCCAGCCCGAGCCGCCGGTCCGCACCCTCCAGGGCTGGCGCCGCGACCTCGTCGGCGGCGAGCTCCTGGAGCTCCTGGCCGGCCGCCGCTCCCTGTCCGTGGACGGGTCCGGCCGCCTCCAGATCAGCCGCCGCTGACCCGGACGAGGCCGTGCATGCCGTAGGCGTAGTGGCCGGGCAGGTGGCAGGCGAACTCGAGGGCCCGGCCGTCCCGGGTCGCCGGGAACCTGTAGGTGGTGGCGGCCTCCTGGCCGGCGGGGACCGAGCGCTCCCCGGGGACGTCGCCGTGGTGCTGCCGCTCGCGGCCCTCCTCGTGGCGGCGCTGGACCGACTCGTCGCCGAGGATGAACTCGTGGTCGATCGGGTCGGTGTTGCGGAGCACGAACCGCACCCGCTCCCCCGGCTCGACCCGGACCACCGAGGGCTCGAAGCGGGAGTGGTGCATGGTCACCACCACCGTCCGCGCCTCCCCGCCGCCGGCCCGCGAACCAGCCGGCCACACGGCCACCAGGGCCACGGCGGCCCCGGCGACCAGGGCCAGGGCGGCGGCCAGCCGCCAGGGACGTGGACGCATACGGCCTCCGGGTCGCGGGCGGGCGGATGAGCGTGCATCGGGTTGGACGCCGCCGCCGGCCCGGCGGTTCCCGCCCGCCGTGGTCGCCGGACGCGATGGTTAGGAGACGGGGACCGAGGGCAAGCCGGCGACCATGCTGATCCATGTTGTCGCCGACTACGGGGCTGGCGACCTGGCGTTCGCCGAGGTCGCCCAGCGGCTGGCGTTGCACCTGGAGGGGGCGACGGTGGTGGCGACCCCGGTGCCACCGTTCGACACCCTGTCGGCCGGGTTCTGCATCGGGCAGCTGGCCCTGACCGAGGGACCGGCCGATCGGGTGGTGTTCCACAACGTCGCCCCCCGGGCCGACGAGGACGACCCCCGGCCCGGGAACGAGGGCGAGGAGCTGGTCGCCGCCTGGACCGACGCCGGCACCCTGGTGGTCGGCCCGCACGCCGGGTACGTGCTGTCGTTCCTGCGCGGGCGGCTGGGCCGCGCCTCCGCGGTCGAGCTGCCCGCCGGCGGGTCCCAGTTCCGGTCGCGGGACTTCTTCCCGGCCGTGGCGGCCGAGCTGGCCGCCGGCGACGAGCGGTCGCTGGGCCGGCCGCTCGACCCCGAGGCCATCCCCCCGGTCCCGGCCGAGTCGGTGGTGTACGTCGACGGCTACGGCAACCTCAAGACGAGCTGGTCGGACCTGCCGGCCCCCAGCGGCACCAAGGTCGCGGTCACCATCGGCGACCGGTCCCATGAGGCCACGGTCAGCGACGGCACCTTCGAGGTGGCCGACCGCGAGCTGTCGTTCGCCCCCGGCAGCTCCGGCTGGCCGCTGGCCTCGGGCGAGCAGCGGCGGTTCTACGAGCTGCTGCTGCGCGGCGGGAGCGCGGCCGAGCTGTTCGGCGGCCCGGCCGCGGGCGACCGGGTGCGGCTGGGCTGACCGCTCGATGACCCGGCTGCCGGAGCGTCAGGAGTGGCAGTTCTTCGCGGCCCTCCACAAGGCCGACCCCGGCCTGGCCGTTGCCTGGTGGGTGGTCCTGGTCGTCCGCGGGCTGCTGCCGGCGGGGTTCGCGGTGGCCACCGGGGCTCTGGTCGGGGCGGTGCAGGGCGGCGGGGACCTGGGCGGGTCGCTGGCCGCCGTCGGGGTCGTGTTCGTGCTCCTCCAGGTGGTCAGGCCGCTCCACCAGGCGATCGGGACCAACCTGGGGGACCGCACCGCCGCCTGGCTGTACGACCGGCTGACCGGGGCCTGCCTTGGGCCGCCGGGCGTGGGCCACCTCGAGGACCCGGCGCTGGCCGCCGACCTGACCGCGGCCCGCGACGTCGACCTGGGCATGACCGCCCCGCCGCTGTCGATCTCGATGGACTTCATCGCCGCCGGCCTGGTCGAGGTGGTCGGCGGGGTCGCCGCGGCGGTCGTCCTGGCCGGCTTCGCCTGGTGGGCGCCGCTGCTGCTGGGCGGGGCCTGGCTGGCCACCCACTGGCTGCTGCGGGAGAGCGCGGTCTGGAGGGACCGGGCCACCGAGGAGGTCCGCTCGGCCCAGCGCGACGCCGACTACACCTACCGGCTGGCCGTCGACCCGCCGGCGGCCAAGGAGCTGCGCCTGTTCGGGCTGGCCGACTGGACGATCGAGCGCTTCACCGGCTACCGCCGGCGCCTCCACGAGCTCCAGTACCGGGCCACCCGCCTGCGCGAGCGGCCCCTGGGCTGGAGCGTCACCCTGGTCGTGGCGGCCAACCTGGTCGTCTTCCTGGCCCTGGCCGACGCCGCGGCCGGCGGCCGGCTGGGGCTGGACCGGCTGGTCGTCTACGCCCAGGTCGCCGTCGGCACCAGCATGATCGCCTTCGGCGGGCTCAACTGGGCCATGGACGGGGCCGCGGCCCCGGTGGCGGCGTCGCTGCGGGTCGTCCCGGCCCTGGCCGCCGCCGGGGCCCTGCCCTCCGGGTCGCGGCCGGCCG
>DATABK010000065.1:0-8683 GCA_036259695.1 Actinomycetes bacterium
GGCGCCCGGCTGGCCGGGACGGCCCTCACCGGCGCCAGATCCGGCGCCCGGCTGGCCGGGACGTGCCTGGCCGGCCCGGGCCTGCCCGGACTGGCCGGTGCCGCCCTGGCCGGAGCGCGCCTGCGCGGGGCGTGCGTCGCCCTGGTCCTGCCTGGGCTGGGCGGAACGCGCGGCGCGGCCACCACCGGCCGAGGCGCGCAGCTTGTCGGCCACGTCCTGGGTCACCGTCGACGAATGGCTCTTGGCCTCCACCCCCATGGAGGACAGCTTGGCAAGCAGGTCCTTGGACGGGACCCCAAGCTCCTTGGCGATCTCATACACCCGCGGGTTGCTCAACCAGATCTCACTTCCTTGTCATCACTCGAGCGGAGCACCGGCTGGCCAGCCGACCCGCTCAACACTTGCTTCCGCAATACCTCGACGGCGGCGTTGGCCGCCACCGTGTCGGTCACCTTCAGGGCTCGTTGGATGCTGCGCCGCCGCACCGCCATGTCCAGGCAGTCAGGCTGCCCGCACAGATAGGCGCCACGACCGGCCGCCTTCCCGGTCGGGTCGTAGGAGACCGTCCCAGCCGGCGAACGCACGATCCGATGGAGGGTACGCTTCGCGGCCGTCGTCCGGCACACCACACACGTCCGCCGCGGGCTTGCCTCACCATCGGCAACGCCTGGTGACGCCTTGCGCATTCCCACCTCCTCCATCGTCCGCACCCTGCCTGCCTCCTGGCTCCTCAGCGCCGCTGGCCCTGGCTCGCCTGCTCGGCGGCCTGGCTCTCGCTCACGATGTCGATCCGCCAGCCGGTCAGCCTAGCGGCCAATCGGGCATTCTGACCCTCTTTGCCGATGGCGAGCGAGAGCTGGTAGTCGGGAACGACCACGTGCGCGGTCCGCTCCTGCTCGTCGATCTGCACGCTCTTCACCTTGGCCGGCGAGAGCGCCTCGGCCACGAACTGGGCCGGGTCCTCCGACCAGGACACGATGTCGATCTTCTCACCGCGCAGCTCGTTGACCACCATGCGCACCCGCGACCCGCGGGCCCCGACGCACGCGCCCTTGGGATCGACCCCGGGCTCGTGGCTGCGGACGGCGATCTTGGTTCGGTGGCCGGGCTCCCTGGCGACGTTGGTGATCTCGACGATGCCCTCGGCGATCTCGGGCACCTCCAGCTCGAACAGGCGCTTGATCAGGTTCGGGTGGGTCCTGGAGACCACCACCCGCAGCCCCCTGGCCGACCGGACGACGTCGGTCACGTAGACCTTCAGCCGGTCGTTGTGCTGGTAGTGCTCACTCGGCACCTGCTCCGAGTGGGGCAGGTCGGCCTCGATTTTGCCCAGGTCGACCGAGATGTGGCGCTGGTCGCGCTGCTGGACGATGCCGGTGACGATGTCGCCGACGCGCCCCTCGTACTCGCCGAAGGTCACGTCACGCTCGGCCTCCCGCAGCCGCTGCATGA
Organism: Actinomycetes bacterium; assembly: GCA_036259695.1. Lineage (GTDB taxonomy): Bacteria > Actinomycetota > CALGFH01 > CALGFH01 > CALGFH01 > CALGFH01. The sequence goes on from DATABK010000065.1 coordinate 1,453, forward strand.
TCACCTGCTTGGCCGTGACCGCGGCGATCCGGCCGAAGTCCGAGGGCGTGTCCTCCCACTCGCGGATGACCTGCTCCTCGTCGTCCAGCTCCTGGGCGAACACGGTCACGTCACCGGTGTCGCGGTCGACCACCACCCGCGCCCCCTCGGGCGCGTTCGGCTGACGCTTGTAGGCGGCGGCGAGGGCGCTCTCGAGCGCGCTGATGACCGTCTCGAGTGCGATACCCTTCTCACGCTCGAGGAAGCGCAGCTCATCAATCGGGATCTTCACGTCGCCGTCCTCTCATCGCCGGGGTCCTGGGTCGGGTGCGGTTGCGCGTCACCACGGCAACACCACCTTCCCGCGAACCACCTCAGACAGCGGAACCCGGACCTGGCTCCCCTCGACCTCGAGGAGGACCGCCTCGTCGTCGACGTCGACAACGAGACCCTGGATCGAGGACGCACCCGCGTCCTCGCCCCGCTCGGGTCGCCTGGCCCCTTCAGGGCGGTCGGCCTCCTCGGCGTCCCTGGCGCCGCCGGCGGCCGCTTCCCTCCGGACGATGGCGACCTGGTGGCCGCGCTGGCGGCGGAAGTCGCGGCGGCTGTGGAGGGGGCGCGACAGCCCCGGCGTGCTCACCTCGAGGGTGTAGCTGCCGGCGACCGGGTCGGCCTCGTCGAGCGCGCGCGACAGGTCCTTGGAGACCTCCTCGACGACGTCGGCCTCGACCGGCTCCTCGGCGTCGAGGATCACGTTGAGCACCCGCCCGCGACCCTGGCCACGCAGGCCGAGCTCCAGCACCTCGACCCCGTGGTCAGCCGCCACCCGATCGGCCAGCTCTTGGACATGCGAAGGAAGCGCCGTCACGCTCACCGACCTCCCTCACATGTCGTGCGTTGCTGCTCGCCCTCTCGGTAGCGGCACCATTCCAACTCGTCGCCGCGCCGCCGGCCCCTGACAACACAGAAGTGGGCGCAATGCCCACTTCGCTCCTCACCGGTGCCTGACCTGGCAACAGGCCGGACGGCCATACGTCAACAGGCTGCAAGATAGCACTCGCGACGCCAAGCGGCAACCCGTTTCACCGCCCTGGCCTGCGCATTTACCCCTCCCCCGGCCACCGGACCGGCCGCCCTTGACCAGCCTGGGAATTTCACTCCGCCGAGCGGCCAGGCGGGGATGCCCGATGCGGTGTGGATTGCTCGGCGGCAGGTGGCGCCGGGCTGTGGACGACCTGGACAAGCGTCGGCGGCCGACGGGACCGGACAAGGAACCCCCTCCCGGGAGGCAGGCGGGCCGCCTTCACCCCGTGGAGCAGCGGCCCCTCATCGGGGTCACCGCTCAGAACCAGGCCCGTCCCGCCGAGCTCCCGAAGGCGCTGGAAGACCGGTTCAAAGGCCGCCCGCGCGGCCCCGGCAACCCGCCGAGCCAGGACCAGGTGGAACCCGAGCTCACCGCCAAGGCCGAGCAGGTCCAGCAACGGCAGCAACGGGCTCCCGGCCGACGCCGGCAGCAGGTCGTAGTCGTCGGCCAGCACGACGTAGCGTGGCCCGGCCCGTATCGGCCCGGCGATGGGCCCGGCTGGCCAGCGGGCACTCGACTGCGGCTCGGCCACCCCCGGCGAGGCATGAACGCCAGCACCGGACCCGTTCCCCGAGGCAAGGAGCAGCGGGTCGGGCGCCCAGGCCGCCATCGACGGTCCGGGCGGAAGGCCGAGACCGGTCGGAGAGCGCTCGGTCAGCTGACGGTGAAGGTGCTCGACGACCTGCGCCACCGCCGCCGGTGTGCAGGCGTAGCCGGCCAGGTTCGGCAGCGCTGTGAGGTCAAGCAGCCCGCGCCGCAGGTCGACGACCAGCAGGGCGACCTCGTCAGTCGGATACCAGTCGGCCAGCCGCCTGGCGACCAGCCGGAGCAGGCTCGTCTTGCCGGACCCTGCATCTCCAAGGACCAGCAGGTGCGGCGACTCCTCGAACAGGTCCAGGTGGGCGAGGCCGAGGCGGTGCTCCTCAACGGCGAACGGAAGCCTCCCGTCAGGGGCTCGATCGGCGACCTGCAGGACCGACTCCCCCACCAGCGTCGGCAGCAGCCGGAGGGGCGGGGCCACCGCACCGTCGGGGCTCACCAGGGCGCGTTCGAGGATGGCCTGTGGCGGGCCGGGCAGAGCCACCTGGAACTGGAGGCCGCCCTGGGTGAGACCGCGGCCGGGCAGTCTGGGCAGGGCCGCGGCGGCGGAGCGGCCGAGCTCCGACTCGAGCGGGTCGTTGAGGCGCAGCTCGAGGCGGCCGCCGAGGTTCTCCCGGAGGCCGGGCCGCAGCTCGGCCCAGCGGTTGGCGGCCAGGACGACATGGACGCCGTAGTGCATGCCCGAGGCCGCCAGCTCGGTGACCTCCGCCTCCAGCTCGGGGAGCTCCCGCACGAACCCGCCCCAGTTGTCGATCAGCAGGAACACCTCCCCGTAGCCGCCGAGGTCGAGACCGGTCCGGCGGAGCTCGTGCCAGGAGGCCATCGAGTCGACATCCAGATCGCGGAAGCGTCGTTCGCGCTCGAAGACCAGGGAGCGGAGCTGGCGAACGAGGCGGTGGGCCCGTTCGGCCTCCCGTGGACCGCACACCACGCCGACGTGCGGGAGGTCGCTCAGTCGATGGAGGAGCCCACCCCCCAGATCCACTGCGTAGACCTGGACCTCGTCCGGCCGATGGGTGGCGGCCAGGGCGGCCGCGAGCGTGCAGAGCAGCGTGCTCTTCCCGGTCCTCGGCGCCCCGATCACCGCCAGGTGCCCCGCGCCCCCCGACAGGTCCAGGACCAGCGGCTCCTGAGCCTGTTGGAGTGGCCGGTCGACGACCCCGACCGGCACCTGGAGCCATCTGGGGGCCGCGGCGTGGAGGAGGGGGCCTAGGTCGATCTCCGGGGCGAGTGGCGGAAGCCACACCCGATGGACCTGCTGGCCAGCCCCTACGAGGGGGCTGGCCAGGGCCTCGAGGTCGGTCGGGCGACGGGCCGGGGCCGGGTTGGGCTGTGGGGTGGCGACGATGGCGGCGGTGAAGGGGACAGGTGCCGACGCGTCGGCTTTGATGAGGGCGGAGCCGGGGGCGGCGGGCAGGTGGTAGGCGTCGGGGACGCCAAGGACGGCGGTGGAGTCGGCGGCGCTGAAGGTTCGGAGGCAGATCCGGTACCGGAGGTGGCTGTCGAGGCCTCGGAGACGGCCCTCGTCGAGGCGCTGGGAGGCGAGCAGGAGGTGCATGCCGAGGCTGCGCCCGACCCGGCCGATGGCGCTGAACAGGTCCAGGAACTCCGGGCGGGCAGCCAGCAGCTCGCCGAACTCGTCCACCACGACGAGCAGCGAGGGCAACGGCTCCAGCCGCGGGTCGGCCGCACGCCGTTCGGTGTAGGCGCGCCGGTCCGGCTGGTTGCCGGCCAGGTGCAGGAGCCGCTGACGCCTGGCCAGCTCGCCCTGGAGGGCGGCCAGGGCGCGGTCGACCATCGACAGGTCGGAATGGAGATTTGTGATCAGCCCGGCGACCTGCGGGAGCTGGGCCAGGTCGGCGAAGGCGGCGCCGCCCTTGAAGTCGACCAGCACGAAGGCGAGCTGCTCCGGCGGGTGGGTCGAGGCCAGGCCGACGACGATGGTGCGCAACAGCTCACTCTTGCCCGACCCGGTGGCGCCGACGACCAGCCCGTGCGGGCCGATGCCGTTCTCGGCCGCCTCCTTGAGGTCGAGGACAACCGGAGCCCCGGCCACGGTGACCCCGACCGGCACCCGGAGCCGTGCGGATGGGGACTGCTCGAGGAGGTCGCGAAGGCGGACGGGTCCTGCTCGGGGGACGGTTGGAAGTGGGCGCTCCAGCCGGAGGGGGGCCATGTCGCCGGCGAGGGTCTTGCAGAAGGTCACCGCTGCGGTGTCGGTCCGGACCCCGTTGACCCGGCGGCCGCCGGGGATGGTCTCCAGGAGGGTGGCGAGCCCTTGGCCGTCGACGCGGATGCGCATCGAGATCTCGGACGGCTCGCCGGCGGTGGTCTCGGCGAGCCAGATCACCGTGACATCGGGCGCCGCGGCCCGCTGGAGCAGCTCGGCGACCCTCGCCTGCTCAGCAGCCGCTTCCGTTTCCGAAGGGCCGCTCCGCTCCCCCCCGCCCCTCGGGTCGGCGGCCGGGCTCGGCTCGGTCGTATCGAGGATCGCGAGCAGGTGCGGGCCGGCGCCGACCGGGGCCTGGGTGCCGGCGACGAGCAAGCCCGGTGGCCGGCTGCCGGCGGCGGTCGGGTCGCGGGTGTGGGGCAGCCAGGTCGTCCAGTCCCACGCGGAGCGGCTGGCAGGTTGATACACCACCTCGATCCGGAGGTCGTCCGGGGCGTGGAAGGCGGCCAGCTGGCAGGCGACCGACCGGGCGAGGGCGCGCGTGCTGGCCGCTGGGCCGGTGAGGGCCAGAACGTTGAGCTCGCGGAGCGGAACGACCACCGGGGCGTCGGGGAGCCAGGCTGTTCGGCGGACGACCTCCTCCGCCACTTCGAGAAGCTCGGGGTCGTGCTCCAGGAGCGGCCCGCCGGCGGTGTCGAGGCGGGCCTGATTGACGAGGGGGACCGGGCCCCGGCCGACCCGTACCGTGAGGAAGTCGGAGTCGGTGGGGCGACGCTCCCAGAGGCGGTCGGTCCGGGTGACGATCGACCAGAGCGCCGGTGGGTCGGGGTGGACGTGGCCGGCGATGGCGAGCTGGGTGGCGGCCAGCTGGTCGGCCTCAAGCGCGACCCGCCGGAGGTGGTCGAGGTAGCGGGACCGGTCGCGGCGCCTGGCTCGCCGGGCGGCTCGGCGCTCGACCCCCCGCAGCCCGAGCCCCGCCAGCACCGAGGCCACGGCGGCGCCGACGATCAGGGCGACCAGCCACGCGGGCCGGGGGCCGGGCACCGCGAACAGGAACGCGACCGACCCACCGCTGCCGACCAGCGGCAACAGGTACTGGAGCCAACCGGCGACCCCGGACGCGGCGGGGCCCACCGTCGGAGGGGCGGCCACGGTGAGGTCAACCACCGGCAACGGCGGCGGATAGGCCCGCACCGGCCGGTGGACCAGCTCACCGGCAGGCGGACGGGCCGGTGGCTCGGGATCGGGGCGGCGCACTGCACCGCCGACCGCAGGAGTCGCCACGACGCGAACCTACGACCCCGTTCCGCCCCGCGGGCGACCCCGGGCAGATCTGTGGACAACCAGCCTCGCCGCCTACGGCAGCATGATCGTCTGGAAGTCGTACGGCTCCCGCTGGAACCCGATCCGCTCGTACAGCGCCACCGCCGGGGCGTTGTAGTCATTGACGTACAGCGACAGGTTGGGATGGCGGTCGAAGGCGAGGTCGCAGCAGGCGGACATGGCGGTGGCGCCGACGCCGTGGCCGCGCAGGTCGGGGGGGACGTAGACGCCCTGGATCTGGGCGGTGCGGTGGCTGGCGCAGCCGACGTCCATCTTGAACCGGAGTCTGCCGGCCGACTCGTAGACGTAGGTCCAGCCGCGGGAGATGAGCATGCGGACGCGGCGGCGGTAGCCGTCGGGGTCGCGGGCCATGGGGTTCTCGCCCATCTCCTCGGTGTACATGGCCGCCGACAGCTTCAGGACCCGGTCCTCGTCGGAGCGTTCGGCGAGGCGGGCGATGCCCGGGGCCCAGCCATGGGGGTCGCGGACGAGGCGGTCAGGGTCGACGGCGTAGACGAACTGGCGGCGCCGGACCTCGCGGGGGGCCGGGAAACTGGGGCCGATGAGGGACCAGAGGAGCTCGACGGTGCGTCGCTCGCCGACGACCATGCGGGTCGGGTAGAGGCCGCCGGCGGCGGTGGCCAGGGCCTCGCAGGCGGCCTCGTCCTCGGTGGCCGGGACCAGGTTGGGGCCGACGTGGAGCAGGCCGCGCAGGTCGTCGCCGTCGAACGCGCCCCACAGGGGGCTGGGGCCCAGGGAGGTCAGGGCGCCGTCGTGGAGGATGCGGCTGGCGATGAAGACGTCCCTGACCGGGTTGCGGTCGAGGGCCTCAAGGGCGAGGGGCTGGTCCTGGCGGCCGATGGGCCGCACCTTGAGTCGGGACGGTCGCGCCGCCTGCCGAGCCCGGTCGTCCCCGCCGGTCCAGCTCCGGAGCACGTCAGCTCCGGACGACCTCGGGAACGCCCGGCGAGCCGCCGGACATCCGGTACTCCTCGGCCAGCAGCTTGGCCTCGTGCATCAGGGCGTCGACGATCTCGGCCTCCGGGACGGTGCGGATGACCTGGCCGTGGCGGAAGATCTGGCCCTTGCCCTTGCCCGAGGCCACGCCGACGTCGGCCTCGCGGGCCTCGCCGGGGCCGTTGACGATGCAGCCCATGACCGCGACCCGCATCGGGGCGTCGATCTCGGCCATGCGCTCCTCGACGGCGTTGGCCAGGGCGAACACGTCGACCTCGGCCCGTCCGCAGGACGGGCAGGCGACCAGGTCGAGCTTCTTGGGCCGCAGGCCGAGGGCCCCGAGGATGGCGTTGCCGGCCTTGACCTCCTCGATCGGCGGGGCGGTCAGCGACACCCGGATGGTGTCGCCGATGCCCTGGGCGAGCAGGGCGCCGATGCCGACGGCGGACTTGACGATGCCGTCCCTGGGGGTGCCGGCCTCGGTCACGCCCAGGTGCAGCGGGTAGTCGACGCGGGTGGCGAGCAGCCGGTACGCGGCGATCATCGACGCCGGGTTCTGGTGCTTGACCGAGATCTTGATGTCGCCGAAGCCGACCTCCTCGAGGATGCCGACCTCGAACATGGCCGACTCGACCAGCGCCTCGGGCGTGGGGCCGCCGTGCTTGGCCAGGATCTCCTTCTGGAGGGAGCCGGCGTTGACCCCGACCCGGATGGGGATGCCGCGGGCCTGCGCCTCGGTGGCGATCAGCTTCACCTTGTCGTGCTTCTTGATGTTGCCGGGGTTGATGCGGACCCCGGCGCAGCCGGCCTCGATGGCGGCCATGGCGTACTTCCACTGGAAGTGGATGTCGGCCACCACCGGGACGGTCGACTTGGCCGCGATCGCGGGCAGGGCGGCCGCGTCGTCGGTGTCGGGCACGGCCACCCGGACGATGTCGCAGCCGGTCGCGGCCAGCTCGGCGATCTGCTGCAGGGTGGCGTTGATGTCGGCGGTCTTGGTGATGGTCATCGACTGGACGCTGATGGGGGCGCCGTCGCCGACCGCGACCCGGCCGACGTTGATCCGGCGCGAGCGCCGCCGGTCGACGCCTGCCGCCAGGTCGGTCAACTCGAGCGGG
>DATABK010000066.1:0-6268 GCA_036259695.1 Actinomycetes bacterium
CTTCGGCGGCGGCCCGGCCAACCGCTACGTCAGCGAGCCCCGCGCCCCCGGCGACATCCGGGCCGAGTCCAGCCTCCCCGGCGGTACCAGCGGCGTCCCCGGCAGCCCGTTCTACGTGAACCTGCTGCCGGAGTGGCTGACCAACGACACCTTCGCCTGGGAGCTGGAGCCCCCGGCCTAGATCTGGGCCGCGAACCCCTCGACGGTCGACTCCTTGGTGCGCTCGCCGCGGGTCAGGCGGCGGTAGACGAGGAAGCCGAGGGCGATGGCCAGCAGCGAGGAGACCAGCATGATGGTGGCCAGGGCGTTGAGGGCCGGGGTGGGGCTGGAGCGGGCGCTGTTGTAGATCTTGACCGACATCGGCTCGGAGGCGGCGTCGGCCGACAGGTAGCGGACGAGCACGAAGTCGTCGATGACGTCGGCGAAGACGAGGACGGCGCTGGCGAAGATGGCCGGGGACAGCAGCGGCAGCAGGACGTGGCGCAGGGCCTTGACCGGGGAGGCGCCGAGGTCCATGGCCGCCTCCTCGTACTCGGGCCCGATGGACAGCAGCCGGGCCCGGCAGATGATCACCGGGTAGGACAGCTGGAAGGTGACCAGCCCCAGCAGCTGGGCCACGGTGCCGAGCTGGACCGCCTTGAGCAGGTTGGTGAACAAGAAGAGCAGGGCCACGGCGAGGATGATCTCGGGGAGCACGAACGACAGCAGCATCTGGAAGTTGAAGCCGGCCGCCAGCCGGCCCCGCCAGCGGTCCAGGCCGATGGCAAAGGCGACCCCGAGGGGCACGGCGACCAGGGTGGTGAGCACGGCCAGGCGGAGGCTGTGGAGCAGGGCCCGCTGGAGGTCGGGGTCGTGCCAGACCGACAGCACCGGGTCCTCCCAGTACCAGCGCAGGGAGAAGCCCTGCCAGCTGGACCGGGAGCGGCCGGCGTTGAACGAGAACCAGACGGCGATCGTCACCGGCAGCACAGACCAGGCCAGATAGCCCCAGACCAGCGCCTCCAGCAACCGCGGCTTGCGCCAGGGGTCGGTCAGCCAGCGTCGCACGGGCTCACCTCCCAGCCTCGCGGGAGGCCTGCCCGGTCGAGCGGATGTAGCCGAGCATGGGCGCGGCCAGCAGGGCGATCATGACCAGGACGAGGGCGGCCGCCTGGCCGCCCTGCCCGGGGCTGGCGATGGCGTCGTTGACCAGGTTCCCGACCATCGAGGTCCGCGGCGAACCGGACAGCAGGTCGTTGGTGAAGTAGTCGCCGAACATGGGCAGGGCGGTCACGACCAGGCCGGCCAGGATCGCCTGGCGGGACAGGGGCAGGGTGACCAGCAGGAACGTCCGCCGCCGGCTGGCCCCGAGGTCGCGGGCCGCCTCCAGCAGCCGCTGGTCGACCCGGTCCAGCCCGGCGTACAGGGCCAGGACCATGTAGGGGATGTAGCCATAGACCAGCCCGAGGGTGACGGTGACGGGCTGGCCGGCCAGCCACGGGAACGGCTCGCCCAGCAGCCCGACCCCGACCAGGAGCCGGTTGACCATGCCGTCGCTCTCGAGCAGGTTCACCCAGGCCAGCATGCGCATCATGTAGCTGATCCAGAACGGAGCCAGCAGGGCCACCAACAGCAGGCCCTTGCGGCGGCCGGCGTAGCGGGTGACGTAGTAGGCGACCGGGTAGGCCAGCAGCAGGCACAGGGCGCTGGCCGCGGCCACGAAGATGAAGGTGCGGACGAACGCCGGCCCGAGGAAGCCGTCGGGGCCGAAGACCCGGTCGAACAGCAGCTGGAACTGGAACGGGTTCCACTGCACCGGGTTCCAGACCGGCACCGGGGTCCGGAACAGCGGGTCCACGGCCCCGAAGGCGATGGCCAGGACGACGTAGAACGGCAGCAGGAACAGGACAACCAGCCAGGCCATGCCCGGGGCGGCGAACGCCGGCCAGAACCAGCGGGGCCGCCAGGCGCCGGCACGGGCGTAGACGCGGCGCGCACCCCGCCCGTGCGGCAGCGGGGGCCCGGCGTCGCCGGGCGGCCGGTCCGTCGGCGGGGCCGCGCGGGTCGCCACCGGCTAGGCCCCGGCCTTGAACTCCTGCCAGGCCGCGTGCCAGCGGTCGTCGACCTCGCCCGGCAGCTCCAGGTAGCGGTAGCCGGTGTCGAAGTAGCTGGGCAGCACGGTCGCGGTCTCGAGGTTCTTGGGCAGCAGCTCCTGGCTGACCAGCTCGGACGGGTTGAGCTTGTTCTGGGGCGGCTGGTAGCCGTTCCAGCTCATGTTCTCGACGGCCACGTCGTAGTCGAGCAGGTGGTTCATGAACAGGTGGCCCAGCACCGGGCTCTTGCCGGTGCGCAGCAGCACGATCAGGTCGCTGTTGACCGGGCCCTTGCCGTCGGAGGGGAACCAGTAGCGCATCACGTCGGCGCTCTGGCCCTTGGGCATGTAGTACTGGGCGTTGACCATGTCGCCCGACCAGGCCTGGGTGATCCAGGTCTTGGACTCGGGCAGGTCGATGTAGTCGTTGGTGTTGACCCGCGGCCGCACCGCCTTGGCCAGCTCGACCAGCTGGTCGCGGGCCAGGTTGAGGTGGTCCTGGTTGCCGGTGTTGAGGTCGGTGATGCCGTTCTTGAGCAGGGTCATGCCGATGCCCTCGCGGTAGTCGTCGAGGATGCCGACCTTGCCGCGGTACCGGGTGTCCCAGAGGGCCTCGTACGGGTTGGCCATGGCGGCGATGTCGTCCTTGACCTTGTCGACCCGCCAGGCGATCCCGGTGGTGTAGATGGTGTACGGCACCGAGTAGTTCCAGCCCTGGTCGTACCAAGGATTCTGAAAGGCCGGCCAGACCTGCTCGATGTTCGGGATGTAGCTGTGGTTGAGGGGGCGCAGGAAGTTCCCCTGGACCAGCTTGCCCAGGTAGTCGTAGGTCGGGAACAGCAGGTCGAAGGCGACCTGGCCGCCGCGGAGCTTGGCCACCGCCTCGTCCATGTTCCCGTAGGTGGAGATCTGCACCTTGACGTCGTACTTCTTGTACTTCTTCTCGAAGTCCTGGGCGACCTTCTTGTAGAGGTACTCGGCCCAGTTGTAGATCCGCAGGGTGCCGCCCTGCTCGGGCTCCAGGCCGTCGGCGATCCGGCCGGCGTCGGCCGGGACCGGCCAGGTGACCGGGTTGTCGGGGCTGGCGAGCTGGGGACCGGCGGCGCCGGGGGCGGCCCCGGTTTCGTCGCGGTTGCCACAGGCCGACAACAGGACGCCGCCGGAGACGGCCAGCGCCGTGGCGGCGGAGCGGGAGAGGAAGGCTCGGCGGCTCATCCTGGCCATGGCTGCCTCCTGCGGTTGCAGATGCACGCGAACGTACAATAAACTGAACGTTCAGTCAATCTTCTGCGGTACGCTCCGGGGAGTCCGTTTCGTGGGGCAGAGCTATCCGATGTCGGAGGCGGACCGGGAGCTCCAGGCGGCCGCCCGGGCCCTGGCCGACGAGCTCCAGCCCCACGAGGTCACCGCGGAGCTGCACGGGGGCGAGCTGCCCGACGGGCTGCTGGAGGCGCACCGGCGCCGGGTCGCCGAGCTCGGCTTCGAGGCCATCAACATGCCCAAGGAGCTCGGTGGGGGCGGCTTCACCGCCCTGCAGCAGGTCCTGGTTCAGGAGCAGATCGGCCGGGTGACCAACGCGCTCGGCTGGGTGGTCCACACCCCGGCCTCCTGGCTGCCCAAGGTGGCCAGTCAGGAACAGCTGGACCGCTGGGTCGTCCCGACCATCCGCGGCGAGCGCCGGGAGTGCTACGCCATCACCGAGGAGGGGGCCGGCTCGGACGTCGACGCCATCCAGGCCACGGCGACCCGCGACGGCGACAGCTACCTGCTCAACGGGGTCAAGTGGCACGTGACCTCCTTCAACCACGCCGACCACGTGTTCTTCCAGGGCAAGCTGGCCGGCGGGGCCAACGCCGGCGCCCACGCCATGTTCGTGCTCGATCTGGACACCCCGGGCATCCGGGTGGTCCGCACCCCCGCCTACAGCCACACCTACCCCTACCACCACCCGGTGGTCGCCTTCGAAGGCGTCCGCGTCCCCGCCGGCCAGCTGATCGGGGCCGAGGGCGACGGCATGCGCTTCGCCTACGAGTGGTTCCGCTACGAGCGGCTGATGATCGCGGCCAGGTGCCTGGGGGCGGCCGAGCGGCTGATCGAGGAGGCCACCGCCTTCGCCAAGGAGCGTCACGCCTACGGCCAGCCGATCTTCGGCTACCAGGGGATCCAGTTCATGCTGGCCGACTCCCTGACCGAGCTGTGGGCGGCCCGGCTGATGACCTACCAGACCGCCTCCGGCATCGACAGCGGACTCGACGTCAAGGTCCAGCACGCCCAGTGCTCGATGGCCAAGCTGTACGCCTCGGAGATGGCCGGACGGGTCGCCGACCGGGCGGTGCAGATCTTCGGGGGCCGCGGCTACATGCGTGAGAACGTGGCCGAGCGGTTCTATCGGGAGCTGCGGGTGGACAGGATCTGGGAAGGGACCTCGGAGATCCAGCGGGCGATCATCGCCGACCAGCTCGCCAAGCGGGGTGTCGGCCCGCTCACCGGATAGGAGACAGCCCATATGACGGTGTCGATGTCGGTCGGGACCCGCCTTGACGAGCTGATCGCCGTCCAGGAGCAGCAGTTCCTGGACCGCCAGCCGCGCTCCCTGGCCCTGCTCGAGCGGGCCGCCGGGTCGCTGGCCGGCGGGGTCACCTCGAGCTGGCAGATCTCCCGGCCGCAGGCCGTCTGGCTCAGCCACGGCCAGGGCAGCCGGGTCTGGGACGCCGACGGCAACGAGTACGTCGACCTGCACGGCGGCTACGGCGTCATGGCCGTGGGCCACGCCCACCCGGCGGTGGTGGCGGCGGTCCGTGACCGGGTGGCCCGGGGCACCCACTTCGCCCAGCCGACCGAAGAGGCCATCGTGGTCGCCGAGGAGCTGACCCGGCGCTTCGGCCTGCCGCTGTGGCGCTTCGCCAACTCCGGCACCGAGGCCACCATGGACGCGGTCCACCTGATGCGGGCCATCACCGGGCGGTCGCGGATCGTCAAGGTCGAGGGCTGCTACCACGGCCACCACGACTCGGTGCAGGTGTCGGTGTACCAGCCGCTGGAGGAGATTGGCCCGGTCCACGGGCCGGCCAGCGCGGTCGCCTCCAGCGGCATCCCGGCCGAGATCGTCCAGCTGACCACGGTCGTGCCCTACAACGACCTCGAGGTCACCGAGCGGACCTTCGCCGAGCACGCCGGCGAGATCGCCGGGATGCTGCTGGAGCCGGTGATGATGAACGCCGGCATCATCCCGCCCCAGCCCGGCTACCTTGAGGGCCTGGCCGCCCTGGTCCGCGGCCACGGCGCCCTGCTCGCCTTCGACGAGGTCAAGACCGGGCTGACCGCCGCCCCGGGCGGGGCGACCGAGCGCTACGGGGTCACCCCCGACATCATCTGCCTGGCCAAGGCGATCGGCGGCGGCCTGTCCACGGCCGCCATCGGTGGCACCCGGGAGGTCATGGACCACATCACCAGCGGCCACTACGACCAGGTCGGGACGTTCAACGGCAATCCGCTGGCCATGGCCGCGGCCGCGGCCGCCCTGACCGAGGTCCTGACCCCGGCCGCCTACCGCCGGATGGCCGGCCTCCAGCAGCGGATGGTCGAAGGGGTCGAGCGGATCCTGTCCCGGACCGGCCTGCCCGCCCACGTGGTCGCGGTCGGGGCCAAAGGGTGCGTCACCTTCTCCCCCACCCCGGTCCGCAACTACCGCGATTTCCTGGCCATCGACGACCGCTGGAGCCACTGCCACTGGCTCTACCAGCACAACGGCGGCGTGTTCCTGCCGCCCTGGGGCAAGGCCGAGCAGTGGCTGCTGTCGGCCCAGCACACCCCCGAGGACGTCGACCGGTTCCTGGGCAACTTCGCCGCCTTCGCCGACGCCGTCAGCGGCTGAGGCGGCCGCCTCGGCAGAACTGCGCAGCCGGGCCCCGGTAAGCCTGCTGATGGGGCGGTCCCGCTCGGTGGTCGATGCACCAACCAGGAAGCAGGAATCCGGAGCCGCCGCGTAGCACCGAGGGGGGACCCGATCGTGGTGAACGAGCGCAAGCGCTGTGGCTGGGGGGCCGTGCTGGCGGCCGTGACCCTGTTCGCGACCGTGCTGCTGACCGTGCCGGCCGGCCCGGCCCCCGTCTAGCAGCCGCCGAGGGAGCCGCCCGCAGCTTCAGATGCGCCCCTTACCTGGTGATTCAAGGTGTATGGGACGTGACCGGGCCGGAC
>DATABK010000067.1:0-8205 GCA_036259695.1 Actinomycetes bacterium
GCCCGCGATGTCCTGCGTCATCGGCTGGTCCTGACCTACCAGGCCCTGGCCGAACAGATCACCCCCGACAGCCTCCTGACCGCGGTCCTGAACGCCATCCCACCCCCCCGCATCGACCTCGCCCGCGAGCAACCCGCATGAGCTTCCGCTGGCCCGAGCTGCTCTGGGCGGTGCTGCTGGTACCGCTGGTGCTGCTGCTGTGGGTGCGGGGCGAGCGCCGCCGCGCCCAGCGGGCGGGGGTCTTCGGCAACCCGGCGCTGCTGCCGAACGTGGTCACGGCCAGGCCGGGCTGGCGGCGGGTCCTCCCGGTGCTCCTCTACCTGCTGGCCGCGACCGTGCTCCTGCTGGCCCTGGCCCGGCCTGAGGCCACCGCCCAGGTGCCGCGCGACCAGGCCACGATCATGCTGGTGACGGACTACTCGACGTCGATGCTCACCGCCGACGTGGCCCCGACCCGGATCCAGGCGGCCCAGCAGGCGGCCGACGCCTTCCTCGAGGAGATCCCCGAGCGGTTCCAGGTCGGCCTGGTCACCTTCGCCGGCGCGCCCAGCGTCGAGGCGCTGCCGACCACCGACAAGGACGTGGTCCGGTCCGCCCTGCGCAGCGCCGCCATCCGCCGGGGCACCGCCGTCGGGGACGCGCTGCTGCGTGCCCTCCAGGCCAGCCGCCCGCCCAACATGGTCAACGACGAGCGGCCCCCGACCGCCATCCTCCTGCTCACCGACGGTGAGAGCGTCAGCGGCACCCCCCCGCTGACCGCCGCCGAGCAGGCCCGCGAGGAGGGCGTGCCCGTCTTCACCGTCGCCCTCGCCTCCCAGCCTCCCCAGGAGCTGCAGGAGATCGCCGAGGTCAGCGGCGGCCAGGCGTTCTCCGCCCCCACCAGCGCCGAGCTCGAGGCCGTCTACCGCGACCTGGGCACCCGCCTGACCTACGTGGAGGAGAAGCGCGAGCTGACGTCCTACTTCATGGGCGGAGCGGCCGTCTTCCTCCTCCTCGGCGCCGCCGCCTCCATCGCCTGGTTCCTCCGCCTGCCCTGAACCGACCTAGGGCACGGCCGCTCCTAGGTCGTGAGCTCGATCCGGCCCTCGATCTCGCTGGTGAACGGGGTCGGGAGGGACTCGATGTACTCGACCAGGGCGTCGAGGTCGACCGGGCCGACCACCCGGTTGGTGCCCTCGCGCAGGACGGTGAAGTTGTCGCCGCCCCCGGCCAGAAACGAGTTCACCGTGACCGTGTAGGTGACGCTGTCGTCGTTGGGCACCGGCGTGGAGTCGTCGCCGGGCGGGCCGACGAAGACGGCGTCGATCACCCCGGTGGTCGGCGAGGTCAGGTGGTAGCGGTAGTGGAGGCCGGACACCTCCAGGATCCGGTTGGACGGCGTCTGGAACTGCTGGCCGAGCAGGGTCCAGATCTGCGCTCCGGTCAGGTCCATCTTGACCAGGTCGTTGGCGAACGGCTGGACGGCGAACAACTCGCCCCAGGTGACTTCGCCGGCCTCGATCCTGGCCCGGATGCCACCCGGGTTCATGAACGCGAACTGGGTGCCCATCTCGGCCCGCTGGGCGTCGGCGATGAGGTTGCCGAGGGGCGACTCGCCGGCCGCGTTGGCCCCGCCGTCACGGCCGGCCAGCAGGTCGGTCGCGGCCACGTTGACGACCCGGTTGACCAGCGGCGCGACCTGCTCGACGGCGTCGTCGACGATCGCCTGGACGGCCGGGTCCCCGGCCACGGCGTGGGCCGGGTCGGCGATGTCGGGTGGGTTGTAGGACCACACCGGCAGCAGCTCGGCCGAGGCGGCCGCGACGTCCCTGGTCCGGCGGTCCAGGGTGATGCGGACGTCCTCGAAGGCGCGCCCGAACGACGACGCCTGCACGACCAGGCGCCCGTCGACCCGTGAGTTCAGGGCGGTGTGGGAGTGGCCGGCCATGACCACGTCGACCTCGGGGTCCAGGGCCCGGGTGATGTCGGCGATCCGGGGCGAGATGGTGCCGAAGGGGAACCGGTCCTGGGTGCCGCCCTCGTGGATCAGCAGCACCATCGCCTCGACACCCTTGCGCTTGAGCTCAGGCACGTAGCTGTTGACGGCCTGGGCCTCGTCCAGGAACTCGAGGCCCTCGACCGCCCCCTGCTCGACGATGGTCGGGGTGGTCACGGTGGTGGCGCCGATGAAGGCCACCGGGACGCCCTTGATCCGCTTGACCAGGTAGGGGTCGAAGATCGGCTCGTTGGTGTCGGCGTCGACGATGTTGGCTGAGACCAGCGGGAAGTCCTGCCCTTCGAAGGTGCTGCCGGGCGGGAAGTGGGACGGGCCGCCGTTGAGCAGCCGCAGCAGCTCGTCCAGGCCCTCGTCGAACTCGTGGTTGCCGGGCGCGCCGACGTCGAAGCCGATCTGGTTGAGGACCCGGATGGTCGGCTCGTCCTGGAGCAGGCCGGACTCGGGCGGGCTGGCCCCGATCATGTCGCCCGAGTGGACCAGCACGGTGGTGTCGGGGTTGGCCCGCTTGCGCTCCAGCAGGTAGCGGGCGAGCACGGCCGCGCCCCCGGCCGCTCCGCGGAACCCGCTGTAGGGGTCGGTGTAGATCTGCCCGGCCCCGGTGAGGTTCCCGTGGAAGTCGTTGATCCCCAGCAGGTGGGCGTCGAAGTAGCGGCCGCCCCCCTCGAGCAGCTCGAACAGGATCCGGCCCTGGCTGGTCTGGGGGGCGGGAATGCCCATGAGGAAGGCCAGGGTCGGCGCGACGTCGACGGCCCTGATGCCGCCCACCGGCCCGCGGTCGCGGATCCCCGGCCCGGCGGCCACGAAGGTGCCGTGCATGTTGAGGTTCCGGTCGATGTCGACCATGTCCGGCCGGTAGCCGTGCTGGCCGAAGAACTCCGAGGGCGCGATGGCCACCCCCGGGGTGGCCGCGTCGAACTGGTACGGCGGCCGGGCGATCACGACCACGTCGCCCGAGCGGGTCGGGTGCTGGGAGTCGCTGCCGTCGACGTCGGTCAGCTCCTCCTTCTTGAGCACGTCGAGGATCACCTGGCGACCGGGCGCCCTCGGGTCCTGGAGCCCCTCGAAGGCGGCGATGATCTGGTCACGGACCTCGTCGTACTGGTCCAGCGGGACCAGGCCGGGCTGGTCGCGTCCGGCCAGGTTCAGGTAGATCTGGGCCGTCCCGCCGGCGTAGCAGGCCTTGGCCCTGGTGGTCGTGGCCGCGGCGGCGTCGAGCCGGCAGTTGCCCGGCTGCTCGCTCGGCTGGAGCCCGATGTCGGTCAGGACCTTGCCGGCGTTGACGGCCTCCCAGGCGGCCGCGAACCCGTGGTCCGAGCTGGCCATCACGACCGCGTCCCTGGGCATGAACCGCCTGGTCAGCCCGAGCTTCGCGTCGGCCCCGGCGTAGGAGCTGCGGATGTAGCGGGTGCGGACCCCGACCCGGCCGTCGGGCGGGCCCTCGCCGTCGACGTTGTCATAGAACGGGTTGGGCCGGCCGTCCAGGTCGGTCGGGGTGATCAGGCCGAGGAACTGGTGGCTGAACTCGTCGGTGACCGGGTACCCGACCATGGCCAGGTCGGTCTCGGGCTGGAGCTCGCCGAGGACGAACCGGACCACCGCGTTGCCGTATCGCCGCTGCAGGTCGCGGCCCTGCTGGACGTAGGTCTCCTCGTCGATGACGTGGGCTTCGAGGGGTGCGAAGTCGGCCGCGATCCAGGACGGCAGGTTGTCGGCGATGTACCTCTCCAGCCGGTCCTCGCCCTCCCCGCCGGCCGGCAGGGCCGCGCAGGCGTCGGTCCGGCAGCTCGCGTTGGCCCTGGCCACCGAGGTGAAGTAGATCTTGAACTCGGAAAGGTCGGCGGCGAGGTCGACCAGCTTCACGTAGAAGCCGGCGCTCTGGCCGGCCCGCGCGCCGATGAGGCCGTCCTCGCCGCGCAGCTTGATCTCCTCGAACCGGCCCTCACGGAGGGTGGCCGCGGCCTGGCTGGCGTCCTTGCCGGCGGCCGAGGGGACCAGCAGCACGCGGTTGTAGGCCCGCCGGTTGTCGGCCCGGGAGTCGAACACGTAGACGTCGTAGACCCGGTCCGGGTTGAGCGCCGCGCTGGTCGTGGTGACGGTCAGGGTCGTCTGCTGGGGCGGGGTGGCCGGGTCGCCCTCGGGGACGTTGGTCCAGCCGCTGGCCGCCTCGAACTCGGCCAGCTGGTAGGAGAGGCCGAAGCGGGCCGCGCCGGCCTGCTCGTCGGGGTTGGCCGGGGCGGCCAGCACCCCACGGGTCGAGAAGAAGGTGGTGAAGTCGACCGTCGGGCCGGCGATGTTGGCCTGCCGGCCGCCAACCCAGTCCAGCTGGGCGACCTGACGCCCGGCCCGCTCGGCGGCCGAGGCGATCGAGTCGGCCTGGAGGACCCCGTTGGCCGAGAAGCTGGTCCCCCGGGAGAAGTCGGTGCCGGTCTGGTGGAAGGTGTTGTTGGTGGAGCCATGCTTGCCCGGCCAGGCGCCGGTGGCCAGCGAGTACCAACCAACCCCGGTGTTGGGCGGGAACCCTTGGGTGAGGCCGTTGCGGCCCTGGACCCCACGCCGCTTGAGCTCGCGCATGTTCGGCATGGCCCCGCTGGCCGCGAAACGGTCGACCAGGTCCGGCCGCATCCCGTCGGCCGCGAACAGGATCGCCGACTGCTCGGCGGGC
Source organism: Actinomycetes bacterium (assembly GCA_036259695.1). Taxonomy (GTDB): domain Bacteria; phylum Actinomycetota; class CALGFH01; order CALGFH01; family CALGFH01; genus CALGFH01. The sequence continues at coordinate 4,659 of DATABK010000067.1, forward strand.
GCGGCCACGGCGGCCGCCGGGCTCGCCGGAGCGGGCGCCGCGGTCGCGAGCAGCGCGCCCAGCACGGCGATAACCAGAGCAAGCGTGGAGAGACGACGGGAGCGGCGGCGAGCAACCATGGGACACCTTCCTGAAACCGGCACTGGAACAGGCGGTGAAGCAGAACCCGGAGACGCGGTAACGCTTCCGCACCGGACAAACAGTGTCAAGATCCCCCGAACCGAATATGAGGCGGACGGCTGGGTCGGGGGCTGAGGGCGGGTCCAGGGTCTGGCTCGAGGGCGGCAGGTCGGGGGGCTGAAGGGCGGGTCGAGTCCGCCCGCGCGACCCGCCACCACCCCGCGCCTCGGGTCCCGCCCAGGACCCGTGGTTCGCGCCTCCGCCGCTGGCGTCCCGCCCTGGACCCGCGGTTCGCCACCCGGCCGCTCCTCGCCGCCACCGGCCCGCGGCTCGGTCCTGGCGCTAGAGTGCCCTGACGGCAACCCGACCACCAGGGCCACCAGCGACGTGTCCTCGACCGGGGCGTCCGGGCCGTCGCCGCCAGGCGACCCCGGCGCCGATGCATCCTCTACCGCCGGCCGTGTCCGGCTGCACGGCTGGCGCCACCCGGCCATCCTGGCCGTGGCCGCGGCCACCATCGCCTCCGGCTTCGCCCAGTTCGGCGCCACCACCGCCCTCGGCGACGTGGCCCGCGCCTTCGGCGAGACCGGGGAGGGCACCTCGACGGTGGCCCGGGTCGGGCTGTCGGGCACCACCCTCGGAATCGGCCTGGCCATCGTCCGCGTGGCCTCTCTGGCCAGCCTCCCCCTGGCCGCCCTGGCCGACAGCCACGGCCGCCGCCGCATGCTGCTCGGCTGCGTCGGTGGAGGCCTGGCCATCACCGCCCTGGCCGCCCTGAGCCCCGGCTACTGGTGGTTCGTGGCCCTGTTCGCCATCGGCCGGCCGCTGCTGTCGGCGACCAACGCCATCGCCGTGGTCGTCGCCGCCGAGGAGACCGAGACCCGCGACCGGGCCAAGGCGATCGCCCTCATGACCGCCGGCTACGGCATCGGCGCCGGCCTGACCGCCCTGATCCGAGGGGCGGCGGGCGAGGGCCTCGGCTTCCGCGGCCTGTTCGCCCTCGCCCTCGTGCCCCTGGCCGCGATCCCCCTGCTCGCCCGCCACCTCGAGGAGCCCGACCGCTACCAGCGCCTCCGCGGCGCCGAGGACCCGGAGCTGGCCGCCGCCCGACCCGCCGTCCTCGGCAACGTCCGGGCCGGCCTGCGCCCCCGCCTGTGGCTCCTGGCCGTGCTCGCCTTCGCGATCGCATTCGTGACCGGCCCGATGAACACCTTCCTGTTCGTCTACGCCGAGAACGCGCTCGGGATGTCCCGGGCCACCACCGCCGCGATGGTCCTGGCCGCCGCTCCCGCCGGCCTGGCCGGCCTGCTGATCGGGCGGTGGGCGGCCGACCGGCTGGGCCGCCGGGTGACCGCCGCCGGCACCCAGGCGCTGGTCGCGCTGGCCGGGATGCTCACCTACAGCGGTTCGCGGGCCGCCGTGGTGGCCGGCTACCTGTCGGCGGTCCTGGTCGCCTCGGCCTACGCGCCGGCGTTCGGCGCCCTCAGCTCCGAGCTGTTCCCGACCAGCGTGCGGGCCACCGTCGCCGGCTGGCTGGTGGCCGCCGGGGTCCTTGGCGCGGTCGCCGGACTGGTCGCGTTCGGCCTCCTCACCGACGCCCTGGACAGCTTCGCCACCGCCGCCGTGCTGATCTGCGCCCCGGTGGTCCTGACCTGCCTCCTGTTCGCCCGCCTGTCCGAGACCCGAGGGCTGGAGCTGGAGGAGTCCGCCCCCGACTGACGCCCGGCCGGGGTCCCGCTCGGGTCGCCAGGATCCTCCCGGGTCCGCCTGGGTCGACCCGGGTCCGCCTGCGGCCCGACGTCCCGTATCCTGCTCCTGCCCTGCGGCTTTGTCCGGTTAGGCGCAACCCTCGACGGGCAGTGAAGGTGGGCGCGGCCACAGTGCGTGCATTGGCGAGTGCAAGGAGGGACACCATGGCGGCCTTCGATCCGGCGATCCTCGACCGCTGGCGTGCGCTCGCCATCGTCGACCGGGACGGCACGACGGTCGGCACCATCAGCGAGTTCTACCTGGACCGCGAGACCGGCCACCCCACCTGGGCCCTGGTCACCACCGGCCTCTTCGGCGCCAGCCAGACCTTCGTCCCCCTGATCCACGCCACCGAGATCAGCGACGGCCTCCAGGTCCCCTACGAGAAGAGCCACATCAAGAACACCCCCAAGGTGGACCTCCACGACGAGCTCACCCCACAGGAGGAGGCCGAGCTGTTCGCCCACTACGGGGTCGAGTACTCACCCTCCGCGGACGTCGCCCCGGCCGAGCCGGAGCTCGGATCTGCCGGCTACGCGACGGTGGCCGGCGACGAGGGACCAGGCCCCGTCCGCGCCGAAGCTGGAACCGCCGCTTCACCGAGGGACGCGCAGGACGGACCCGGTTCCGACGAGCGGCCAGCGGCTGCTGACGGCGGGGGCGGAGAGTCGCTTGGGGCGGTCCCAGAGGAGCCCGGATCAGTCAACCGTCCTGACCCACTGGTTACCGACCCAGCACCTGGCACGACCACCGGGCCAGGGCCGGCCGGATCCGGTTCCGACCGTAGGCCCGAGCCCGGGCCCTGGCCGGATGCAGTCACCGACGCGGTCCCAGACGAGCCCGGGACCGCCGACCCAGAGCACACCCCGCGAGCCGATGCCGAACAGACCGGCGATTCGGAGAGGTCCGGATCGGATGCCGGCGGGTCGGCCGACCTCGGGTCCGACCGGTTCCGCTCGGAGCGCTTCCGGTCGGACGCCGAGCACACGCGCTCCCAGGCCTCGGACCACGACCCCAACCTGGCCCGGACCGCGCCAGTAGAACCGGGACTGCCCGGATCGACCGCAGCCTCGCCATATGGCCCCACCCCGACAGTGGACAAGGCCACCCACCGGTCCAATCCCTCGGCGGAACAGCCCCTCAGAGTGTCAGACGAGACCGACTGGCCTCCAGGCGCCGCCGGCAGCTACGAGGAGCAGGAGCCGTTTGACCGGCCAACAGGCACCAGCGACCGCTGGCGCGAGGCCAAGCTGGCCGCCGAACGCGACCGGATCGCCCGCGCGGCCGCCGCCCGGCCCGAGGAGCGGTCCCCCCTGGAACGAGCCCGCCGCCGCCTGGAGCGCCTAGTCGGCGGCGGCCAGGACGACCCCGACTCCGACGAGGTTTCCCCCGCCGACCGGGAAGCCGCCGAACGCGCCCGCCGCGCCCGCCTCGGCCTGGACGACGACGACCACCGCAGGCGCTAGCAGGCAACGTTCCAGCACCAGCACGCGCAAGGCCCGCTGGGAGGGCCATACCCTGTTCAGCCTCTTTGGGGCGAGGCACGTGGAGCTTGGCCGGGTGCCTAGAACTGGACCGGGACCCGCTCCTCCCCGCCGGCCTCGAAGTACTCCCGAGGCCGGAACTTGAAGATGGCCGCGAAGAAGCTCTGGGGCACCGTGGTGACGGCGTTGTTGTA
>DATABK010000068.1:0-12277 GCA_036259695.1 Actinomycetes bacterium
TACCGCAGCGCCAAGATCTACCACATGGAGCCGCCGGTCTCCCTCGAGGGCGCGGTCAAGGTGACCAAGGACCTGGTCGCCATGAACAACCTGCCGGCCTGCTACATCCGCCCCCTGGTCTTCCTCGGCTACGGCGAGATCGGCCTCAACCCGCTCAACTCGCCGGTCAGCATGGTCATCGCCTGCTGGCCGTGGGGCGCCTACCTGGGCGAGGAGTCGTTCTCCACCGGGGTCCGGGCCAAGGTCAGCTCCTGGCGGCGCCTCGACCCCAACATCATCCCGCCCGCGGCCAAGGCCACCGGCCAGTACATCAACTCCTCGCTGGCCAAGGCGGAGGCGATCAAGGCCGGCTACGACGAGGGCATCCTGCTCAACCCCAACGGCTACGTGACCGACGGGTCGGGCGAGAACGTCTTCATCGTCCGCGACGGCGTGCTCCACACCCCCCCGCTGGCCGCCGGCTGCCTGGCCGGGCTGACCCGCGACAGCATCATCACCATCGCCGAGAACGAGGGCATCGAGGTCCGCCAGACCGACCTCGTCCGCACCGACCTGTACCTGGCCGACGAGGCCTTCTTCACCGGCACGGCCGCCGAGGTCGTGCCCATCCGGGAGGTGGACGACCGGGTCCTCGGCGACCCGGGCCCGATTACCCGCCGGCTCCAGGAGGTCTTCTCAGCCGCGACCACGGGCCGCGACGAGCGCTACCGCGACTGGGTCGAGCCCGTCGCCTAGCGCCCGCAGCCAGGAGTCAGGAGTCCCCCCTTTGACAACCATGCCCGCTGACGAGCACGTAGAGACCTACGACACCACCCTCCGCGACGGCAGCCAGCAGGTCGGCCTCCAGTTCACCGTGGCCGACAAGCTCCGGGTGACCCGCCTGCTCGACGACCTCGGGGTCGACGTCATCGAGGGCGGCTGGCCCGGCTCCAACCCCAAGGACGCCGAGTACTTCGCCCGGGCCGCCGAGCTGCCCTGGCGCCACGCCACCCTGGCCGCCTTCGGGGCCACCCGCCGGCCCGGCCGCGGGGTCGACGACGACCCCAACCTGAACGCCCTGCTGGACTCCAGGGCCCCGATCGTCACCCTGGTCGGCAAGTCCTGGGACCTGCACGTCCAGGAGGCCCTGCGGACCACCCTGGACGAGAACCTGGCCATGGTCGGCGACTCGATCGCCCACCTGGTCGCCGCCGGGCGCCGGGCCACCTTCGACGCCGAGCACTTCTTCGACGGCTACGCCGCCGACCCGGCCTACGCCCTGGCCGTGGTCCAGGCGGCCGCCGCCGCCGGGGCCGACACCGTGGTCCTCTGCGACACCAACGGCGGCAGCCTCCCCACCACCGTCAACCGGGTCGTGCGCGAGGTGATCGCCGCGGTGGGGCCCGGGGTCCGGGTCGGGGTCCACTTCCACGACGACTCGGCCTGCGCGGTGGCCAACTCGCTGGTCGCGGTCGAGGCCGGGGCCCGCCACGTCCAGGGCGCGGCCAACGGCTACGGCGAGCGCTGCGGCAACGCCGACCTGTTCGCCATCGTCGCCGGCCTCGAGCTCAAGCAGGGCCTCCAGCTGCTGCCCCAGGACCGGCTGGCCGCCCTCACCACCACCGCCCACGCCATCGCCGAGCTGGCCAACCTCCCGCCCGACCACCGCCAGCCCTATGTCGGCGCGGCCGCCTTCGCCACCAAGGCCGGGCTGCACGCCTCGGCCATCGCCCGCCGGGCCGACGCCTACAGCCACGTCGACCCCGGCCGGGTCGGCAACAGGGCCCGGGTCCTGGTGTCGGAGCTGGCCGGCCGCTCCAACGTGCTCGCCAAGGCGGGCGAGCTCGGCCTCGACCTGGACGCCGACCCCGCCCTCGGGACCAGGGTCCTTGACCGGGTCAAGGAGCTGGAGCACCGCGGCTACAGCTTCGAGGTCGCCGACGCCTCCTTCGAGCTGCTGGTGCGCCGCGAGCGCGGCACCTTTGCGCCTCCGTTCACCCTCGAGGGCTACCGGGTCATGGTCGAGCGCAAAGAGGACGGCAGCGACGTCTCCGAGGCCACCGTCCGCCTGCTCGTCGACGGCGAGCGGCTCCTGGCCGTCGGCGAGGGCGTCGGCCCCGTCCACGCCCTCGACCAGGCCCTGCGCCGCGCCCTGACCCCCCGCCACCCCCAGCTCAAGGACGTCAGCCTGGTCGACTTCAAGGTCCGCATCCTCGACGGCCGCGCCGGCACCCGCGCCGTCACCCGCGTCCTGGTCACCTCCGCCGACCCCGACGCCGAATGGACCACCGTCGGCGTCTCCGACGACATCGTCACCGCCTCCTGGGAGGCCCTGGCCGACGGCATCGCCTACGGCCTCCTCCGGGCTCAGGTGCCCGAGGGGCGGTAACGGTCGTCCAGGGCCTCCAGCTTGGCGACCTTGGGGGAGGAGGGGCCGGGCTCGAACTCGGCGGTGAGCCAGTGGTCGAGGACTTTCTCGGCGGCTTCGGGGGCGATCACGCGGGCACCCATGGTGAGGACCTGGGCGTTGTTGGACTTGCGGGCCCGTTCGGCGGAGTAGGGGTCATGGGCGGTGGCGGCGCGGACGCCGGGGACCTTGTTGGCGGCGATGGCCATGCCGAGGCCGGTGCCGCAGACCAGCAGGGCGCGGTCATGGTCGCCCCGGGCGACGGCCTGGGCGACCTCGGCGGCCACGTCGGGGTAGTCGACGCCGTCGCCGTTGCCGAAGTCCTTGATCTCGAAGCCGCGCTGCCGGAGGTAGGCGGCCAGGCGCTCCTTGAGCGGAGCCCCGGCGTCGTCGGCGCCGATCGCGATGGATTCCATGGGCGGCCTCTCAGGGGTAGCGGTTGGGCACGAAGGTCTGGTCGGTCATGGGCGGCCGGACGTAGCCGTGGTCGTCGCGGCGCGGGGGCAGCTTGATCGGCTCGGGGGTCAGGTCGCCGTAGGGGATCTGCTCGAGCAGGTGGCTGATGCAGTTGAGCCGGGCCCGGCGCTTGTCGTCGGCCTCCACCACCCACCAGGGCGACTGCTTGGTGTCGGTGTAGTGGAACATGTTGTCCTTGGCCCGGGAGTACTCGACCCACATCTCACGCGACTTGAGGTCCATGGGGCTGAGCTTCCAGCGGCGGGTGGGGTCGGCGATGCGGCGCTGGAACCGGTGCTCCTGCTCGGCGTCGGACACCGAGAACCAGTACTTGAGGAGGGTGATCCCCGAGCGCAGGAGCATCCGCTCGAACTCGGGGCAGGCCCGGAGGAACTCCTGGTACTCCTCCTCGGTGCAGAAGCCCATCACCCGCTCGACCCCGGCCCGGTTGTACCAGCTGCGGTCGAACAGGACCATCTCCCCGGCCGCGGGCAGGTGGGCGACGTAGCGCCGGAAGTACCACTGGGTGCGCTCGCGCTCGGTCGGGGCGGCCAGGGCCACCACCCGGCAGATCCGGGGGTTGAGGCTCTCGGTGATCCGCTTGATCGTTCCACCCTTCCCGGCGGCGTCCCGGCCCTCGAAGACGACCACGACCTTGAGCCCGGCGTGCTTGATCCACTCCTGGAGCTTGATCAGCTCGAGCTGGAGGCGGGCCAGCTCCTCCTCATAGGGCTTCTTCTTCATCCTGGTGGTCGCCGACTCCTCGGCCTCGATGGCCTCGCGGGGGGTGGCTTCCTTCGACTTGGCCATGGGACCTCCTCGTCGACTAGTCGACTGGGGGTATTGTCAACCAGCAATGGGCACGCGTGTAGTGGAGCACCCGCCGTTGGGTGGCGACCAGCGCCTGGTCACCATCGACGACATCCGCGCGGCCCGGGAGCGGGTCACCGGGGTGATCCGCGAGACCCCTGTGGACCGCTCCGAGACCCTCAGCGCCCTCGCCGGCCGGCCGGTCATCCTCAAGCCGGAGCACCGCCAGCGCACCGGGTCGTTCAAGATCCGCGGGGCCTACAACCGGATCTCGCGGCTGCCCCCGGGCACGCCGGTGGTGGCCGGGTCGGCCGGCAACCACGCCCAGGGGGTGGCCCTGGCGGCCAAGCTCACCGGGCACCCGGCAACCATCTTCATGCCCGTCAACGCGCCCTTGCCCAAGGTCGAGGCGACCCGCAACTACGGGGCCACCGTCCGCATGGGCGGCCAGGCCGTCGACGACTGCATCGCCAGCGCCAAGGACCTGTGCCACGACGGGGAGGCGGTGTTCGTCCCGCCCTTCGACGACCCGCTGATCATCGCCGGCCAGGGGACCGTCGGGCTGGAGCTGGCCTCCGAGGCGCCCGAGGCGACCACGGTGGTCGTGCCCGTCGGGGGCGGCGGGCTGATCGCCGGGATCTCGGCCGCCCTGGCCGCGGTCCGGCCCGAGGTCCGGGTGGTCGGGGTCGAGGCCGCCGGGGCCCCGACCATGGTGGCCTCGCTCGAGGCCGGTCGCTGCGTGCGCCTGGAGCGGCTCCAGACCATGGCCGACGGGATCGCCCTCAAATCGCCGTCGCCGTTGACCCTGGCCCACGTCCAGGCCTACGTGGACGACGTCGTGCTGGTCAGCGAGGAGGAGATCAGCCAGGCCCTGCTGCTGCTGCTGGAACGGGCCAAGGCGGTGGTCGAGCCCTCGGGGGCGACCGCCCTGGCCGCAGTGCTGGCCGGCCGGGTCGGCGGCGACGGGCCGGTGGTGGCCCTGCTGTCGGGCGGCAACGTCGACCCGCTGCTGCTGACCAAGGTGATCGACCACGGCCTGTCCGCGGCCGGCCGCTACGTGGCCCTGCGGGTGGTGGTCGACGACACCCCAGGGAACCTGGCCGCCCTCACCGCCGAGGTCGCCCGCCTCGGCCTCAACGTGCTCTCGGTCGAGCACCACCGCTCGGGCCTGGACCTGGACCTGGACAAGGTCGAGATCCGCCTCACCCTGGAGACCCGCAACGCCATCCACTCCGGTGAGATCGTCGCCGAGCTCCAGGGCCTCGGGTACCGGGTCGACCCGATCCGCTGACCCTCAGGGCTCGAGGCCGTCGAGCAGGAACAGGTTCTCGCGCCGCTCGGGGTGGTCGGTGGCCACCAGCACGTCCCAGGCCGGGGTGATGACCAGGCCCTCGGGCTGGTGGAGGCGCTCGGGCAGGCCCCAGATGCGGTCGACGGCCACCGTCCCGCTCTCCGGCGGGACCGTCGGCTGGAGCCGGGCGATGCAGCGGGACTCGTCGCTGAGCAGGTAGACCCGGCCGTCGGGGCCGACGGTGACGTCGCTCAGGTCGCCGACCCGCTCCAGGGCCTCGCCGCCCAGGTCCCAGGCGGACAGCATGTGGAGGGTGGCGGTCGCCTTCTCCGGGGTCGGGAACCGCCCGGTGTCGGTGATCAGCAGGTCGTGGTGGAGGCCCTCGGCCTGCTCGCCGGGGAGCCCGAACTCGAGCAGCTGGCGCGGCTTCTCCTCCTTGACCACGAACAGGTGGCCGTTGTCGAGCAGCAGCAGCCCCTCCCCGAGGGCGTTCTCGTCGGCGTCCCAGGCCTCCTGCTCGCCCGGGTCGTCCTCGACGGTCAGGTGCAGGACGTGCAGGAGCCGCTCCAGCGCCGGGTCGAACACGAACACCGTCCCCGGGACCTCGCGGAGCACGAACACCCGCCCGGTCTCGTCGGTGTCGACCCCCTCCCACTGGGAGCTGCGGCCGCTCCGCACCCCGGCCTCGGCGAGCAGCGGCTCCAGGTCGTGGCGGGCGAAGGTGTCCGGCACCTCCGGCTCCAGGTCGCCGACCAGGACATGGTGGCTGTCGTCACCGATGGCCAGCAGCTGGCGGGGCCGCACGTCGCCGGCCGCCCGCTCGCAGATCCCCGACACCTCCCGCAGCTGGAGGTCGTACACGTCCCTGACGCTGAGCTCGGTCATGGCACCTCCCCGTCCGGCCAAGGGTGCCCAGCGGGCCCCGCTCCCAACCGGCCACCCGTTCCCTTGGCCGGGCCGGAGGAGTAGTGTGCGCCACCCTCGAACGCCTTCAGGGAGGTCACATGACCGACACCCCCTCGGACCGTCCTCAGTACCCACCCCAGCCCGGCCAGGGCCCGTCCGCGAGCTACCAGGCCCCCGGCTACCCGGCCACCCGGCCCCGCCGCAACGGCATGGGCACGACCGCGCTGGTCCTCGGCGTGGTCGCGCTGACGCTGGTCCTGCTCCTGCTGTTCTCGCCCCTGGGGGCGTTCCTCGGCCTGGTGGCGGTGCTGTTCGGCATCCTCGGCCTCATGCGGGCCAACCGCGGCGAGGCCGACAACCGCGGCCAGGCCGTGGCCGGGCTCGTCACCGGCGGCATCGCCCTGCTGGTCGGGATCTTCCTCACCATCAGCGTCGGGACCTGGTTCGCGACCCACGTCAACGACTTCAACAACTTCGGGCGCTGCATGGACGGCGCCGTCGGCCAGGCCGCCCGCGAGGAATGCGCCCGCCAGCTCTCCCGAGAGCTCGAGTAGCCTCCCAGCCCGGGCGGACGGGATCAGGCCGGGTCGGGGTAGGCCAGCTCCCCGGCCCGGACCGCCCCCTCCAGGTGGTTCTCGGGCGGGGCCAGCGGGCATGCCCAGCGGGCGTTGTAGGCGCACGACGGGTTGTAGGCGTAGTTGAAGTCCAGCACCACCCGGCCGCCCTGGTGGACCAGGCCGCGGCCCCAGGTCCCCTTGACCGTGTCGGTCAGGTAGCGTCCGGCCCCGTAGGTCTCGGTCCCGGCGGTCGCGTCCCGGAAGGGGAGGAACAGCCCGCCCCCGTAGCCGAGGGTCCAGAACAGGGTGAGCTCCCCGTACGGCGTTCCCAGCCGCCCGACCCGCCGGTAGCGGACGGTGCCGTCCTCCCCGCCGGTGTCGACGGCCAGCTCACCGTCATCGCCGGGCGGCCGCAGCTCGGCCTCCACCCTGGCCATTGGGTCGTACGGGAACCAGGGCAGGCCCCGGAACCGTTCCCGCTGGCCGTCGTCGAGGGCCGACTGCGGGTGGTCGCGGAACAGCTCGTCCCGGCCCCGCCGGAACGCCGCCACCCCGGCCGCACCCTCGGTCGGGTCGCTCAGGTACAGCAGCGCCACCCGCCGCCGCCAGTCGTCCAGGGCCAGCGTCGCGTCCATGGTCCCATGCTACGAGGCGGCCGCTCCGGCGTGCTCATAGACCGACACGTGCAGGCCGCTGCCGGCGTCGAACGGCTCCCGGCGCCAGCCGCCCCAGCGCTCGCGCAGCCGCAGCCCGGCCAGCTTGGCCATCAGGTCCAGCTCGGCCGGCCAGGCGTAGCGGAGCGCCCCGGGCAGGAGCCGGATGCCGTCGGCGGTCATCAGCACGTGCTGGAAGTCGACCCGCTGGGCGACCGGGTCGTGCCGGGCGACGTCGAGGCGGACGTGATCCAGGCCGAGGCCGTGGGCGCGGACGCTCTGGCCACCGGAGTACAGGGTCAGGTCGGGCACGAACCCGGTGAGCACGAACACGCCCCCAGGGGACAGGCGGCGGGCCACCCCGGCGAAGCAGCGCACCTGGTCGTCCTGGGAGAGGAGGGCGAAGAAGGTGTTGAAGACGACGTAGACGAGCGGGAAGCTGCCCTCGACGGGCACGCCGGCGAAGTCGCCCATGGCGACGGGGATTGACTCGCCGCCCGGCTTGGCCCGCAGCTGCTCCACCATGGCCGCCGAGGCGTCGATGCCGTGGACCTCGACCCCCCTGGCCACCAGGGGCAGGGCCACCCGGCCGGTGCCGATGCCCAGCTCAAGGGCCGGGCCCGGCCCGGCCAGCTCGGCCAGCCGGTCGACACAGTCGCCCGGGTCGGGCAGGTCGGCCATGACGGCGTCGTAGATGTCGGCGATCCGGTCGCCGTAGGTCTCGGGTCGGTAGCCTTCCATGGGCGCTATTGGAGCAGGCGGTGGGCGGCCGGGCACGTGAATTAGCCCGGGGTGGCGCCGTCGCGGTGGAACAGGACCTCGGCCCCGATGGGCCGGAACCCGGCCGCCTCGACCACCCGCAGGGAGGCGGCGTTGCCCGCCGCCACCTGGGCGAACAGCACCTCCCCGGCCGGGACCAGATGGCGGGCGGCCGCGACCAGCAGCCGGCCCAGCCCCCGGTTGCGGCGGCCCGGGTCGACCTCGAACGCCACCTCCCGCCGCCCGGCCAGCCCCCGCCCCAGCACCAGCACCCCGGCCCCCTCGGGATCGGTCCAGACCTGGAGGTCACCCCGGTAGCGCAGCGCCCGAGCGGCCCGCGGATGCCGGTCCGGGTCGGCCCCGGGCCGCAGCTCCAGGGGCGGGTCCCCACCAAGCCCCTGGGCGGCCAGCACCACGTCCAGACTTCCCGGGGAACTCCCCAGCCGCTCCCCAAGCCACCCCAGGAACCCCGGGCTCATCGGAGCCCCGAGGTCCCCCGCGGGCAGCCGAGTCGCCACCAGGTCGGGCTCGATCCCTGCCGCCAGCACATGATGGGCGGTGAACGCCAGCACCGCATCCACCGGCCCCTCGGGCGCCGGCCACACCTCCACCATCCCGTCCGCCGCCGGTGGCGATCCCGTGGCCGCGTCCTCAAGCAGCCGCAACAGCCGTTCGGTCACGCCTTGAGCCTACCGCCCCCAGCAGCAGGGTCCCGACCCCGAGTGCGAGCAGACGTACCCCGGAACCCGAAAGCGGCCAGATCCCGGATACAGCGACGCCCAGGATCCCAACCACCACAGCGATCAGCCCGAGTGCCACCGCCACCGACCGGGGGCGTGGCCACAGGGTCGGGCGGGAGCGTTCGAACCGCGCGAACAGGGCCACGAGTGGGACCAGCATGGCCGCGGGGACCAGAAGCCACAGGGGCCGTAGGGCCCACCAGGCAAGGGTGCCCGGGGTGGGCTCGGTCAGGCCGAGGGGATGGAGGAGCAGGACGGCCAGGGCCAGGGCGGTCAGGTGCCAGAGGAACAGGGTCATCAGGGCCGAGCCGGCGGTCACGACCATGGTCCAGGGGCGGGGGCGCTCCAGCCAGCGGGTCACGGCGGGTCTGAGCAGCATGGCCAGGCCAACCAGCCAGACGGTGAGGGCGACGATGCAGAGGCTGGGCGGGTTCATGTTGGAGACCCGGTCGCCGGGGAGGCCGACCATGCTCGGGGGCCAGGCGCCGGAGGCGGTGAGGGCGACCAGGGTGGTGAGGCCGCCGGCGGCCATGGCGGCGTGGGCCCGGCGGGGCCAGCTGGTCAGGATGCCGTCGGCGTAGAGGAACCCCAGCTGCTGGGCGAACAGCCAGACGAGCACGAAGTTGCCGTCACCGACCCGGTCAAGGGCGGGGAGCCAGCCGGCCGGTCCGGCCGCCCGGCTGACGAGGTCGGCGACGGCGGCGGCCAGGCCCAGCCAGACGACCACGGCCGGCCCGAACCGCCGGTGGAGCCGCAGCATCGCCGGGGCGAGGGCGACGACCAGCAGGTAGAGGCCGAGGAACCACAGTGGCTGGACGACCAGGCGGGCCACCGGGCGCAGGACCGCCTCGGGCACCCCGGCGAGGCCGAGGGCGGTGGCGCCCACCGCCCAGACGGCGAGAAAGGCCACGGTTGGTCGCAGCAGCCGGGTGGCGCGGCCGCGGACGAACTCGGCCCAGCCGCCGCGGCGGGCCGAGACCAGGTTGGCCAGGCCGCCGACGAAGAAGAACAGCGGCATCACCTGGAGCAGCCAGGTGGCCAGCCACAGGCCCGGCACCAGGGCGAGCGCGTTGCCGCCCTCGACCCGGCCGTCGCGCCAGACGACCACCGCCATCAGCCAGTGCCCGGCCACCACGACCACGATGCTGACCACCCGCAGCAGGTCGGCGAACCGGTCCCGCCCGGCCGGGGTGGCCGCGGCGACCCGCCCGGCGGCGGTGGTGCCGGTATCCATCAGCATGGCGGCCCTCCCAGGCTCCACGGTTCCGGTCACCCCCAGCCTCGCCGCCCGGGACCCGGCCGCACATCGGGGTTCGGCCCTGTCCTGGGGGCGACACCTACCCAGGTTGAGCTGGGCACCTTCGGCACCCGGCTCGGCACCGTTCGTGTTTATGGCGGGTTCGTGGAAGGCTGATGGGGTAGGCACGGCCGAGCGTCCCCGTCCAGGAGCAGCCATGCAGCACCCATCGCGCCCCACCGAGCCCCGGCAGGAGGTTGTCGAGCTTGCCGCGGGGCTGGTCCCGGGGCTGGCCGCCAGGGCGGCCGGCTATGACGAGGCCGACGCCTTCTGCCATGAGGACTTCGACGAGATGGTGGCGGCCGGGTACACGGCCATCACCGTCCCGGCCGACCTCGGCGGGATGGGGGCGAGCGCCCTCGACCTGGTCGCCGCCCAGAGCCGGCTGGCCGAGGGGAACCCGGCGACCGCCCTGGCCGTGAACATGCACCTGCACGGCGTCGGGCTGCTGGCCGAGGGGTTCCGTGACCGGGTCGAGCCGTTCCTCAAGCAGGTCGCGACCGAGGGCGCGATCCTGGCCGGTGGGTTCTCCGAGCCCCAGTCGGGCGGGAACTGGTGGTACCAGGCCACCACCGCGACCCCCCTGCCGGGCGGCGGCTACCGCCTGTCGGGGACCAAGACCTTCTTCACCGGCTGGCCGCGGGCCACCCACCTGTTCCTGTCGGCGGCGGTCGAGACCGAGGACGGCCGGGAGCCGATCGGGTTCCTGGTGCCGCGGCCCGAGCGGGGCGTGCGGGTCCTGGGGGACTGGAAGGCGATGGGCATGCGGGCCACCGGCAGCAACGCCCTGGCCATCGACGAGCTGGAGATCCCGCCCGAGTGCGTGGTCGCCACCGGCTTCCCGATGGCGGTCAACTTCCTGGTCGGGTCCCACTGGTCGTGGCCGTCGTTCGCCAGCGTCTTCCTCGGGGCCGCCGAGGCCGCCTTCCGGCACGTGGCCGAGGGCCTGCCCAGGCGCCGCAACGAGGGCCTCGGGCAGTCCCTGGCCGAGCTGCCCGGGGTGCAGCAGGCGGTGGGGGAGATGCGCATGCGGCTGGACGCGGCCAGGGCGACCCTGCTGGCCGCCGTCGCCCGGCCGCCCGACCCCGACCCGGTGGCCCACTACGGCCGCATGGCCGGGGCCAAGCTCTTCTGTTGCCAGACCGCCCTCGAGGTCTGCACCCTGGCCCTGCGGACGGCCGGCGGCAGCGGGTACCTGCGCACCGGCCCGCTGGAGCGGCTGCTGCGCGACGCCAACGCCGGCCTGCTCCTGCCCCCCTCCTCCGACGCCACCCTCCAATGGCTGGGCCGGGTCGAGCTCGGGTCGGGGACGGCGCCCTCGTGAGGGCGCCGGCGCTGGTGATCGACCGGACCCGGCCGGTGCCGCCCGCGCGCTACTCGATCGACAACGAGTACTACGAGGGCATGGACGAGCTGTGGTGGGACCCGGCCGGCCCGGCGGCCATCCTCCACGCCATCAACCGGCCCCGGGTCGACTTCTACCTCAAGGAACTTGGCGACCCGGCCGGCCGGCTGGTCCTGGACGCCGGCTGCGGCGGCGGCCTGGTCGCCCGCGAGCTGGCCGCGGCCGGGGCGAACGTGGTCGGGATCGACCGGTCGCTGGGCAGCCTCGGGGTGGCCCGCCGGGCCGTCGGCAACCCGTTCCGGCCCGCCCAGGGCCGTCTGGAGCGGCTCCCGTTCGCCGACGCCAGCTTCGACGCCGTGGTCGCCGCCGACGTCCTCGAGCACCTGCCCGACCTGCCGGCCGCCGTCACCGAGCTGGCCCGGGTGCTCGCCCCCGGCGGCAGCTTCCTGTTCGACACCATCAACCGCACCCCCTGGGCGTGGTTCACGGCCGTGTTCGGGCTCGAGCAGGTGCTGCGCATCGTGCCCAGGGGGACCCACGACTGGCGGCTGTTCATCCGCCCGGCCGAGCTGGACCGGCTGCTGCGCCGGGCCGGCCTGGAGCCGGTCGAAGTCACCGGCCTCGCCCCCCAGATCGGCCCCGGGGTGGTCGCCCGCGGGCTGCTCACCCGCCGCATCGACATCCCCACCTTCGCCACCGGCAACGGGCGCCGCGCCTCCTACCTGGGGCACTACCGAAAGGCCGCCGCATGACCGCTCGGATCCAGGCCCTCGGCACCGCGATGCCGGACCACTACGTCTTCAAGCAGTCGGAGATCGTCGAGGCGTTCTTCGCCGGCCAGCCGGGATGGGACCCGGCCTTCGCCGAGGTGTTCACCAACTCGGGGGTCGACCGCCGCGCCTCGGTGGTCGACCCAGCCTGGTACGCGGCCCGGCCCCGGACCACCGCCGACCGGATGCGGGAGTTCGCCCCGGCGGCCCGCAAGCTCGGGGCCGAGGCGTCCCGGCGGGCCCTGGAGCGGGCCGGGCCGGGCGCGGCCGCCGAGGTCGGCGACCTGCTGGCCGTGTCCTGCACCGG
>DATABK010000069.1:0-1993 GCA_036259695.1 Actinomycetes bacterium
GCCGGGACCGGCATGGCCGTCTCCCGCCCCGGCAGCGCCTCGGCCTCGTCCGGGATCTGGGACTTGCTCCTGGAGAAGAACATCACGCGGCTCCCTCTGACCCTGGGGTCGATCCTCAATCCAAGGGTAGCGGAGGGTGTCGAGGGGTCAGGACGGGCGGCTGGTGCCGGGCCAGGTCTGGCCCTCGGGGTCGAGCTCGGAGAGGAGGCGGTCGACGTTGGCCAGCAGGTGGCCGTGGACCTGCCAGGCCCGTGGGGCCCCGCCGGGGCCGGCGGCCATCTCCTTGGCCAGCTGGTCGCGGGCCGCCCTGGCCCTGGCCAGGGCCCGGTAGAGGGGGGCCTGGTTGGGCGGCGGCCCGGGGACGCTGGCCGCCACCTGCTCGCCGAAGGTGCGCACGGCGTCGGCGATCTCCCGTAGCAGCCGCCCGATGGCCGCCCGCAGCGCCGGGTCGGGCCCGCGGCCGTCGGTGACGTTGTCCAGCTCCACCAGGGACCGGCACAGGCCCCTGACCAGGATCGCCGAGTGCTCCAGGCTGCTCAGGCCCTCGCGCAGCTCGTCCGAGGGGTCGCCGACGATCCGGCGCCGGGGGTTCAGGCGCAGGCTGTCCTCGGCCTGGCCGACCGTCTCCCTGGCCTCGCGGAGGTCGCCGTCGAGCTCGCGCGCCTCCAGCAGCCGCTCGTAGGCGTCCTCGCCCGACCAGGCCTCGGTCAGGTCCTCGGCCGCGCCCTCCAGGACCAGGGCCATGTCGTCGGCGAGCTCGTAGATGGCCTCGCCGGCCGGCCGGACGTAGACCGGCGGGACCAGCACGGCGTTGACGACCACCCCGACCCCGGCGCCGATCAGCGTCTCCAGCACCCGGGTGCGGGCCACCCCGGCCGTGCCGCCAAGGGTCATCACCAGCAGGGCGCTGATCGGGACCTCCATCCGGTGCTGGCCCAGCTGCAGCACCTGGCCGATGGCCAGCGAGACGAAGATGACCAGGCCGATGCTCCACCAGTGCAGGCCCAGCAGCTCGGCCACGCCGAGGGCGAGCAGCACCCCGGCGGTCACGCTGGCCACCCGCTGGAGGCTGCCGGTGATCGTCTTGACGATGGTCAGCTGGGTGACCAGCAGGGCGGTCAGGGGTGCGAGGACCGGCGGCAGGGTCCCGGGCAGGCGCAGGGCCAGCTCCCAGGCGATGACCGCGGCCAGGGTCGCCTTGGCCGTGCGCAGGCCGAGCGGGGTGCCCTCGCCCCGCCGGACCAGGCGGCCCAGGTCGGCCCGCCGGGCCAGCCGCCGCGCCGACCGGCGCAGCCTGCGCCGCAGCGACCCGGCCCGTTCACTGCCCACCGGCCTACCCCCGGAAGGCGGGGTGGAGCACGGCGGCGTCGGCCCGCTCGAACGCCTCCAGGTAGTCACGGTCGTCGAAGTCGCCCCGCTCCACCGTCTCCGGCTCGAAGCGGAGTCGCACCACCGTGGCCGGCGTGGCCGCGCCGGCCAGCTGGTAGCGGCCGAGCAGGCGGACGGTCGGGGCGTCCCCGCCGGCCGAGAGCTGGCTCTCCTGGATGGCCCGCATGATCCGCATGACCGCGAAGCGGGCGTTGTTCTCGGTCAGGCCCTGACTCCCGGCCCGCTGGATCTCCCAGGCCACGGTGACCGGCCCCCCGGTCGGGGCGGTTACCGAGATGACCTCACCTGCCGCCCCGACCTCGGCCTGGATGGCCTGGCGGAGCTGTTCCTCCGCCGTCGACGGCTGCCCGGCGCTGGTGGTCGTGCCCCCGGCCTGCGGGGCCGTCGTCGGTGGCGACCCGAACGCCCCGGTGGTGTAGGTCGGCACCGGGTCAGCTCCCCCACCGGTGAGCGCCGGCACGATCAGGGCGAGCACGATCACCACGGCCGCCCCGATCAGCAGCATCCCCACCGGATGCCGGTACCACGGCGGCGGCGCCCCCGGCGGCCGCGAGCCCTTGCCCGGCGGCCGGTAGCCCCACGGCTCCCGCGGCCTTGGCGGCTC
>DATABK010000070.1:0-1632 GCA_036259695.1 Actinomycetes bacterium
GTCGAACGCTGCTTCAACCGGCTCAAGCAGAACCGCGCCCTGGCCACCCGCTACGCCAAACGAGCCGCCCTCTACCGAGCCCTCGTGGTCATCGCCGCCATCCGCATCTGGCTCAAGTGATCGCCAGGACAGGCCCTAGTAGTGCTTCGTTAGGTCTTGTCCGCCTCGGTCGGTGGCGCTGTCATGAGTGAATGACTCCGGAGGAGTTGGCCGCGGTCCGCGGGCGGCTGGAGGAGTTCGCCGCGGAGGTGTTCGCGCCGCTGGTGCGCTCGGATCAGCGGGGCAAGGGCGTGACATATCTGCGCGGGTTGCTGCTGGATGGGCGGCGCAAGTCAATGCAGCCGATGGCCGAGCGGCTGGGGGTGGATCACCAGGGGCTGCAGCAGTTCGTGTCCTCCTCGACCTGGCCGGTGGCCGAGGTCCGCAAGCGGTTGGCCCGCCGCGCGGTCGAGGTGATCAGCCCGGATGCGTGGGTGGTCGATGACACCGGCTTTCCGAAGTTCGGCACCGCCTCGCCCGGGGTGGCCCGGCAGTACTCGGGCACGCTGGGCAAGGTCGCCAACTGCCAGATCGGCGTCTCGGTGCACGCGGTCACCGACGCTGCCTCCTGTCCGCTGACCTGGCGACTGTTCCTGCCGGCCGGCTGGGATGACGCGGCGGTGGCCAATGAGCAGGCTGCGGCGGCAATCCGGGTGCGGCGGGCCCGGGCCGGCATTCCCGACGACGTGCGGCACCGGCCGAAGTGGCGGCTGGCGCTGGACATGCTCGCCGAGCTGGCCGACTGGGGCCTGGTCCCGCCGGTGGTGGTCGCCGACGCCGGCTACGGCAACAACGCCGCGTTCCGAGCCGGGATCGCCGCACTCGGCAGCTGCTACGTCGTCCAGGTCGAGGGCGACCTGACCGCCCATCCGGCCGAGGCGACCGCCGAGCTCAAGACCTACTCCGGGCGCGGACCTCATCCGAAGCCTCGCTACCGGACCAAGGCGGTCGGGTTGCGCGAGCACGCGCTGGCCGCCGGGCGCGACGCCACCGTTGCGCTCACCTGGCGGGACGGCTCCCGCGGCCCGCTCACCTCCCGATTCCTGGCCATCCGGGTGCGCCCGGCCGGCCGCCGCCCGACCGGGCGGCTGGCCGCCGACGGCTCCCTGCCCGCGGCCTGGCTGCTGGCCGAATGGCCTCCCGAGGTCAGCGAGCCCACCGACTACTGGCTGGCCGAGCTCCCCGAGACCATTCCGCTGCCCGAGCTGGTCCGGCTGGCCAAGATCCGCTGGCGGATCGAGCACGACTACCGGGAACTGAAGGCCGGCCTGGGGCTGGACCACTTCGAGGGCCGCACCTTCGCCGGCTGGCACCGCCACGTCACCCTGGTCAGCGCCGCCCAGCTATTCATCACCCTGCTGCGGACCAGCCCAAAAGCGGCTGCGCCGGCCTGAGCCTCTACGCCGTGCTGCGCCACCTGCAGGCCCTGCTGGCTACCTGGACCGGCACCTGCACCGTCTGCGGACAGCAGGTCGACCTCCGACCGCGAGTGCCGACCTAACGAGGCACTACTAGGGCGTGTCTCCCAAACGGTCGTGCGCTGAGGGTCGATCGTTCGTAGATGGCACGGTCAGGTGTGCTGTCTGACGAAGC
>DATABK010000071.1:0-1721 GCA_036259695.1 Actinomycetes bacterium
GGGCCGGGGCCGTGGCGGGCCTGCCCGGCGAGGTCGCGGTCCGCGACGCCGGCGGCGCCGAGGACCTGGGGCCGCTCGGGTTCACCCTCCAGGCCCGCGAGCCGTGGATGCTGCGCCCGCCCGGCCCGCCGGAGGACCCGCCCGCACCGGCCGGGCTGGTGGTGGCGCCGTGCCGGACCGAGGCCGAGGTCGAGCTGTTCGAGCGCACCAGCGTGGAGGCGTTCACCGGGTCCCTCTCCTCCTGGACGCGCGGCACCATCCACCCCCCGGCCAGCCTGCGCGTCCCCGGCCTGACCCTGCTCCTGGCCAGGCTCGACGGCCACCCGGTGGGCACGGCCATCGCCGCCACCGACGGCACCGTCCTCAACGTCGGCGGGGTCGCCGTCCTCGAGCAGCGCCGCCACCAGGGCATCGGCACCCACCTGACCCTGGCCTGCCTGGCCACCGCCCCCACCCTCCCGGCCGTCCTCTCCAGCAGCGACCAGGGCCACCCCCTCTACCGCAGCCTCGGCTTCACCGACGCCGGCCCCACCACCCTCTGGTGGCACCCGGGCCCCCGGGCGTCCTGAGGAGGCGGGGTGCCACAATGCCTGGCATGGCCGGGTACGACTGGATCACCTTCACCTCCGACTACGGGCTGGAGGACCACTTCGTCGGCGTCTGCCACGGGGTGATGGCCAGGGTCGCGCCGGGGGCGCGGGTGCTGGACGTGAGCCATGCCGTGGGGGCGCAGGACGTGCGGCAGGGGGCGCTCGTGCTCGCCCAGGCTGTGCGGTTCCTTCCCCGGGCCGTGCACCTGGCCGTGGTCGACCCCGGGGTCGGCACCGGGCGGGGGATGGTGGCGGTCGAGGCCGGGGGCCAGGTGCTGGTCGGGCCGGACAACGGCCTGCTGGCGTGGGCGGCCGAGGCGCTGGGCGGGGTGACCCGGGCGGTCGCGCTCGAGAACCCGGCCTACCGGCTGGCCCCGGTGTCGCGGACCTTCCACGGGCGGGACGTGTTCGCGCCGGCGGCAGCCCACCTTGCCGCCGGGGTCGAACCGGGGGAGCTGGGTCCGGAGGTGGACCCGGGCCGGCTGGTCCGGCTGGAGCGGGAGGCGGCCCAGGTCGGCGACGGGAAGGCCCTGGCCAGCGTGGTGGCCGTCGACCACTTCGGCAACCTCGCCATCGGGCTGGGCCGCGCGGACCTTGAGCGGGCCGGGGTGGCTGTCGGCGACCGGGTCGAGGTGCGGGCCGGGGGCCGGGCCCCCCGGGCGGTGGTGGGCGAGACGTTCGCGTCCGTGCCGGCCGGCGAGCTGGTCCTGCACGAGGACTCGTTCGGGTCGCTGGCCGTGGCCGTCAACCAGGGCCGGGCCGCCGACCGGCTCGGCGCCGGGGCGGGCGACCCGGTGGAGATCCTGCGAGCGGAGGGGCCCGGGGAACCCCGAGGGGGTGCCCCGGTGGATCGGGCGGGCGGGGCCTGATGGGGCGGTGCGTGCTGGTCACCGGGGCGGCCCGCACCACGGGGCGGCGGCTGGTCGGCGCCCTGGCCGAGGAGCCGGAGGTCGAGCGGGTGGTGGCGGTCGACGACCAGGAGCCCGAGCAGCCGTTCCCGGCCAAGGTCGAGCACCTCGCCGTCGACCTGCGCAGCCCGGTGCTGGTCAGGACCGTCCAGTCGGCCGGGATCGACACCTGCGTGCACCTGGGGGTGACGGCCGAGCCGCGGGCCGCCGGCGGCCGGGCCAG
>DATABK010000072.1:0-10085 GCA_036259695.1 Actinomycetes bacterium
CCGCATCCTGGAGCTAGTGCTGGGCCTGGTTCCGTCCCAACCGGCCGCCGCTCCCACTCGCCTAGCGCCGACGGACCGCAAGCGGGGGAAGAGAGGCATGGACCTGACGCAGCGTCCGCCGGTCGTGATCAGTCCCCAGACGCCGCATCGGGTCAGCGTTTGCGGCCGACTCCACCGTAGAACCCGCCCGGCAACCTCGAACCGTGCTCGTCAGGCCTCCACCGCTGGATCTCGACCAGGCCTGGGGCCAGCAGATCGAGTCCGTCGAAGAACCGCTCGACCTGCGCCCTGGTGCGGGTGACCAGGGAAGCGGTGGTCAGCTGATACAGCCGCTCGACCTTCGCCCCCATCTCGGCCATCTCCTCCGCTGACATGTCCGGCCGGACCGGGATATCTCTCGTGCCATGGGAGACCGCGAGGTAGCTGCCGGCCGGCAGGGCGTCTCGGAACTGCGCCACGATCCCGAGCGGGTCCTCATCGTCGGGGATGAAGTGCAGGATTGCCATGAGCAGCAGAGCGATCGGCTGGTTGAAGTCGACGAGCTCCCGGACCTCCGGATGCCCCAGGACGACGTTGGGCTCCCGGAGGTCGGCCTGGATGGCGACGGTGTTGTCACCGGCCAGCAACGCGCGGCCGTGTGTCACCACCATCGCGTCGTTGTCCACATAGACCACGCGCGCGTCCGGGGCGATGGCCTGGGCGATCTCGTGGACATTGCCCTGGGTGGGCAGGCCGCTGCCGAGGTCGATGAACTGCCGGATCCCGGCCTCGCGGGTGAGGAAGCGGACGGCCCGGCGCAGGAAGGCCCGGTTGTCTTCGACCACGTCACGAGCCACCGGGGCGATGGCCAGCAGCTGTTCCGCCACCTCGCGGTCAGCTGGGAAGTTGTCCTTGCCGCCCAGGAGGTAGTCGTAGATGCGCGCCGGATTGGGCACGCCCGTATTGATCTGGGTGGTCCAGTCGGCCACCTGTCCTCCATGCCGGCCATTGTGGCGTCGTTGGGGGCTTCTCTGGTCCAAGGCGGATGAAGCGCAAGCGGTGTCTGCCCATCCACAGAGGAGTTGCAGCCTAACAGTCCCGCAGGGCCGATGGCCCCGGTGCGCGGCGGGAGCAACGGCGTGCCATCGCTACAGCTCGTTCAGGATCGTATCGAGGAGTTCCACGGTCTTTCCTGGGGGCTCGCTGTCGACGCAGAGGAGCTCCATCACGTCCAGGTACCTCTCCACCTCAGCACGCTTGTCCAGGTAGACGGCGTTGGTCAGATGCTCGAGGTACACCACATCCGGCAGCTCCCGGTCGGGGAACCGCAGGATGCTGAAGGAGCCCACCATGGCGGGATGCGCCCCGCCAGCGAACGGCAGGATCTGGAGAGTGACGTTCGGCAGCTTGGAGGCGTCGATCAGCCGCTCCAGCTGCCCGCGCATGACCTCGCGGCCGCCGACCGGCCGCCGCAGGGCGGCCTCGTCCACCACCGCCCACAGCCGCGGCGGGTGCTCGCGCGTCAGCAGCGTCTGGCGGGCCATGCGCAGCCGTACCCGCCGGCCCACCTCCTCTGCGGATTCCAGGCTGGCGGCGTGGATGACCGCCCGCATGTAGTCGTCGGTCTGGAGGAGCCCGGGGACGAACTGGCCCTCGTAGGTGCGGATGAGGGTGGCCGCCGACTCCAGGTCCACATAGGCCCGGAACCACTGGGGCAGGACGTCCCCGTAGCGCTGCCACCAGCCGGGGGTGTTGGCCTCGCGGGCGAGCACGACCAACGCGGTCACCTCGTCCGGGTCGGTGACGCCGTAGAGGCGCAGCAGGTCGATGATGTCGCGTTCCTTGAACCCGACCTGGCCGTTCTCCAGCCGGTGGATCTTCCACTCCGACGCGCGGATGGCCTCGGCGGCCTTCTTGCGTGAGAGCCCCAGGTCGGTCCGGAGCCGGCGCAGTTTGGCGCCGACGAGCATGCGGCGGACAGTCGGCCCGGCCCACCCGGACTGGAGCTCGGTCATGTTCCCCCCACAGCCTGGTTGGCACCTAGTTTCCCACGTCTTCCAGACTGCCGGGATCGTCCACCCTGCGAGGCCGAGCCCGCGCCGGGAGTGAAGGACGCCTCTGATCCGGCTGACGGAGCTGTCAGCAGCGTCAGGCTGAGGGGTCCCCGGACAGCCGCTCGATGAGCTTCCTGGTCTCGGCGGCGGAGGGGCGGGCGCCGAGGGCTTTCAGCCGCTCGTGGGCGGCCCGCAGGACGCGCTCGGCGTCGGGGTGCCGTAGCCGGGCGAGGCAGCGGCCCTGCCCGAGGAGGGCGAGGGCGTGTTCGAGGGCGTGGCGGTAGGTGTTCCAGCCGTCGGCGGCTTCGGCGTAGAGGGTGGCGGCGGGCTCGGGGTTACCGGTGGCTTCGCTGAGGACGGCCTGGGCGGTGGTGGCGGTGAGGCGGTACCTGGTGGCGGTGGTCTCGGTGTCGTCGATCAGGGACTTGGCCAGGGCGGGGGCGGGGGCGGCCGCGACCCGGACCATGTCGGCCAGGTGCTGGCCGAGGAAGCGGCGCCCGCCGGCGCGGTCGGCGGTGAGTGTGGCGGCCTCCTCGACCAGGGCGAGGGCGGCCGGGTGGTCGCCGGAGGCGTGCTCGATCAGGGCCGCGTTGACCAGGGCGGGGACCAGCTGCTGGAGGTCGCCGATCTCCCTGGCTCGGGGGAGGACCCGGCTGGCCAGGTCGCGGGCCGCGATCAGGTCGCCCTGCCAGGACAGGACGAGGGTGACGTAGCGGCGGCAGCCGATGGCCAGGTAGTCGCCGCCGTGGGCCAGGTCCCAGGCGATGGCCTCGTCGGCCAGGGTCACCGCCTCCTCCCAGCGACCCAGGTCGAGGAGCATGCCGAGGGTCGAGGCGCGCAGCCACATGGCGGCCTCGCTCAGGCCCCGCCGTACGGCAAAGTCGACGCCCTCCTCGCACACCGCCATGGCCGCGTCCGGGCCCTCGACCAGCCAGACCGGCTCGGCCAGGTTGTTGTAGAGGACGGCCGTGTCGTAGCCCGACCCGAGCTCCAGCCCCAGGGCCAGCCCCTCCCGGAGGTCCTGCATCCCGCCGGTGAAGTCGCCCAGGTCGCAGCGGGCCATCCCGCGGGCGTCGAGGGCCCGGGGCCGGACCCGGGGCAGGCCGCCCAGCTCGTCGGCCAGGGCCAGGCCCTTGTTGGCCCAGTCGAGGGCCTCGCCGGCGTGGCCGGAGGTGACCCGGTCGCCGGCCATCCGGACATAGGCCGAGACCAGCTCGGGGCCGGGCGGCTCCCGCTCCAGCAGCTCGATGGCCTCGGTGAGGGCGACGCTGCTTCCGCGGGTGTCGCCCTGGTTCCAGAGGACGGTGGCCAGCCGGCCCAGGGTGGCCCCGAGGCCCTGGAGGTCGCCGGTCCGGCGCATGTCGGCGATCGCCTCCTCGAAGACGGCCACCGCCTCCGGGTAGTCGCCGGACTGGAAGGCGACCCGCCCGGTCCTGACCAGCAGGTGGGGGCGCTCGGGGTCCTTCGGCTGGCCCAGCTCGACGGCCTGGCGGTAGTAGGCCCGGGCCCGGTCGAGGTCGAGGTTGATGGTCCGGTCCCCGGCCAGGATCAGGAAGCGGCGGGTCGGCTCGACCAGCTGGTCGATCCGGGCCTGGGGCTCCCGGGCCGCCCGGGCGTAGGTGAGGGCCTGGCCGTAGTGGTGGGCGACGACCTCGGCCAGGTCCCCGACCCGCTCGCCGGCCACGGCCTCGACCCACTCGGCGACCGCCTGGTGGCGGCGGGCCCGGCCGGCCCTGGGGATCTGGGCGTAGGCGACGTCCCTGACCAGGGCGTGCCAGAACACGTACTCGTCCTGGTGCTGGACCGAGGAGGTCCGGGCCCGCTGGACGAGCTGCTTGCGCTCGAGCTCGGCCAGGCCGGCCAGGACCTCCGGCCCCGGCTGGCCGGGGTTGTCGCCGCCCGCGCGGGCGCCGTCCATGGCGGCCACCGCGCCCGGCCAGAAGACCCGGCCGACCACGGCGGCGTCCTGGACCAGCGCCCTGGCCTCGGGGGTGAGGGCGTCGAGGCGGGCCGCGATCAGCCCGTGGACGGTCTCGGGCACCGGGATGTCGGGGGCAGCCGCGACCTCGCCCTCGACCACCAGGCCCTGGTCGGTGAGCAGCCGGGCGAACTCCTCGGCGTACAGCGGGTTGCCGGCGGCCCGCTCGAGCAGCAGGGCCTGGACCCCGAGGGGCAGCATCGACCGGCCGACCAGGGCGGCCACCAGGCGAGCGGTCTCCAGGTCGGTCAGCGCGCCCAGGGGGAGCCTGGTCGACGCCGGGTTGCCCTCCCCCCAGGCGGGCTGGCGCTCCAGCAGCTCGGGGCGGGCCGTGGCCACGATCAGCAGGGGCAGGTCGGCCGAGCGCTCGACCAGGTCGTCCAGGAACTCGAGCATGGCCGGGTCGGCCCAGTGGAGGTCCTCGACCACCAGGACGAGCGGGTGGGAGGTGGCGACGGCCTCGATGAACCGGCGCCAGGCGGCGAACAGCTCGGCCCGCTCGGCCTTGACCGCGTCGGGGCCGGCGATGCCGAGCAGGGGGGCCAGCCGCGCCCGCAGCCAGCCACGCTCGGACGGGTCGGGGAGCAGGTCGGCGACGGCCGCCTCGAGCTTGGCCGCGACCTCGGCCGGGGGGTCGGACTCCAGGATGCCGGCCTGGGCCTTGACGATCTCCCCCAGGGCCCAGAAGGTGATCCCGTCCCCGTAGGGGAGGCAGCGGCCCTGGCGCCAGGTGACCAGCTCGGACCGGGCGTCGATGGCGGCGGCCAGCTCGGCCACGAAGCGGGACTTGCCCACCCCCGGCTCGCCCATGATCGTGACCAGGCGCACCGTCCGGTCGGTCACGGTCTGGTGGAACAGGCCCTTGAGCAGGTCGAGCTCGGCCTGGCGGCCGATGAAGGGGGTGCCGGCCCGGCGGATGGCCTCGATGCCGGTGCGGCTGCGGGCGCCCTCCAGCTGCCACATCGGGACCGGGTCGGCCTTGCCCTTGACCTGGACCGCCCCCAGCTCGTGGTAGTCGAACAGCCGCCGGGTGGCCCGGAAGGTCGCCTCCCCGACCACCACCCCACCCGCCGGGGCCACTCCTTCCAGGCGGGCGGCGGTGTTGACGACGTCGCCGACCACGCCCTCGGACTGCTGGCCGGGGCCCAGGCGGACCAGCGCCTCGCCGGTGGTGATGCCGATGCGGATGGCCAGGTCGAGGCTGGGATGGGCCTGGTTGAGCTCCTCGATGGCGGCCAGCATGCCGAGGGCGCAGCGGACCGCCCGCTCGGGGTCGTCCTCGTGGGCCACGGGAGCGCCGAACACGGCCATGACGCCGTCGCCGATGAACTTGTCCAGGGTGCCGCCGAGGCGCTCGATCTCGGCCCGGAGGCGCACGTGGTAGGGGCGCAGCAGGGCGCCGACGTCCTCGGGGTCGGCCTGGTCGGAGCGGGCCGTGAAGCCGACCAGGTCGCAGAAGAGCACCGTGACCAGGCGGCGTTCCTCGGCCGGGGCCCGGGCCGGGCCGGCCAGGGATGCGCCGCAGGCCCCGCAGAACCGGAAGCCCCCCGGGTTGTCCTGTCCGCAAACTGCGCAGCGCGGCATGGGGGAAGTCTACGGGCCGGCCACCGTCTGTGACGGGGGCGCATGGGGGCTGTGGAAACGCGGTTGCGGGGTTGCGGGCGGGAAGACATCTTGGGGCCGTCCGCTGCGTCCCCCTTGCGGAGGGTCTATGTCCGCCGTTCCCGAGCGCCCGGCCACCACCCGGCCCAGGCTTCCGGCCGGGGTCGAGGCCCGTCCGGCCCGGGCCGGGGACCTCGAGGCCGTGGTCGACCTCTGCGTCCGCTGCGACATCGCCGACCTGGGGGCGGCGGACACCGAGGTGGACGACGTCCGGGCCTTGTGGCGCCGGCCCGGCTACGACCTGGACAGGCACTCGGTGCTGGTGCTGGCCGGGGGCCAGCCGGTCGGATACGGGGAGGCGTTCGAGGGCGAGGGCCTCGGCATGGTCGACCCGGGCTGGCGGGGCCGCGGGATCGGCGCCTGGCTGGTCGCGAGGATCGAGGAGCTGGCCCGGCTCCACGGGGACCCGCCGGCCGTCGAGGCCCCGGTGCCACCCGGCGACCCCGGGGACCGGCCGGTCCTCGAGGTCTCGGCTCCGGCCGGCGACCAGGCCTACGCGGAGCTGGTCGAGCGGGCCGGCTACCGGCGGGGGCGCTCGACCTGGCTGATGCGCCTGGAGATGGACGGGCCTCCTCCGTTACCCGACTGGCCCGAGGGGGTGGTGGTGCGGACCTTCGACCGGGACACCGACGCCAGGGCGGTCCACCGCCTCGTCCAGGACGCGTTCGCCGACATCGGTAACCAGCCACCGCGGAGCTTCCAGTTCTGGGTCGAGGTCTATGTGGAGCGCTCCGACTTCGACCCGAGCCTGTGGTTCCTGGCCGCCGAAGGGGACGAGCTGGTCGGGGTCAGCCTGGCGCAGTCCGGACCGCTGGGCGGCTACGTTGCCCAGCTCGCCGTCCGCCGGGACCACCGAGGCCGGGGCCTCGGCCTGGCCCTGCTGCGCCACAGCTTCGGCGAGCTCTACCGCCGGGGGGTCCGCGAGGTCTACCTCCACGTCGACAGCGAGAACCGCACCGGGGCCACCCGCCTCTACGAGCACGCCGGCATGCGGGTCCAGCACCGCTACGACCACTGGGTGAAAAGTCTATATTGAGCCCGCCCGGCCGGCCTACGCGGTCGGGGTGGTGGAGGCGGGGGCGGCGGGAGATGGAGAGGGCGCCTCGTGCCAGATGCCCTCGTCGATCTCGGCCTTGCGCTGGTTGCGGCGGACCAGGTAGGCGAAGGCGCTGGCCACGGCGACCAGGAGGGCCAGCTTGCGGCCTCGGCGTGAGCGGCGCCCGGGCTCGTCCTGGGGCAGCTGGTCCTCGACCTTGCGCTTGCGGCCCATTGCTCCTCCTCCGACGGGGTACGGCCTGGCGGGCGCAGATTCTAGCCCGCCGGCCTTCCCGGCGCCGGGCGGGCGAGTTCAGGGGAGGTCGAACTCGCCGGCGCGGACGCCGCCGACGAAGGCCTCCCACTCGCGGGCGCTGAACAGGAGGATGGGGCTGGCCTTGTCCTTGGCGTCACGGACGGCGACCTTGCCGTCGAGGAGGGCGACCTCGACGCAGCCGTTGAGGTCGCAGAGGGTGCTGGTTCGCCAGGTGGCGGCGGTCAGGTCCTGCATCCGGGCTCCCGTCCGTGCGGCGCGTCGTCGCCGGCAAGGTAGCCCGGCGGCCCTAACGGCCCGCTAACGGCACCGGGGACCGCGGCGGCAGCCGAGGGTTCGGGCGGGGCTCAGGCCGGAACCGGCTGGCCGTCGCCGATGACGGTGGCGGCGATGGCGCGGGCGGTGGCGGCGGCGCCGGGTTGGCGGTCGACCACGGCGGCGGCGGTGGCCCCGTCGATCAGCATGTGGAGCTGGAGGGCGGCGCCGGGGGGTGAGGGGACGCCGGCGGTGGCGGCGATGTCCTGGAGCAGCTCGCGGAGGGTGGCGCGGTGGGTGGCGATGGTCGACTGGGCCGGGTGGCCGGGCTTGGCGCGGAGCTCGGTGGCGACGTTGGCGACGTACGAGCCGCGGAAGCCCTCGTCGGCGAACCACTTCTCGAGCGCGTCCCAGAGGCCCTCCAGGCGCGCTCCGGCGTCGTCGCCGTCCTCACCCGCCTGGTCACGCAGCCAGCTCAGCCACTCCTGGCTCCAGCGCTCGAGTGTGGCCGTGACCAGCTCGTCCTTGCCGGCGAAGTGCCGGTAGACGGTCATGGGGGCGACCCCGGCCTCGGCGATCACCCGGTCGACGCTGGTGGCGTGGATGCCCTCGTCGGCGAAGAGCCGGGTCGCCGCGTCCAGGATCCGCTCTCGGGGCCTGGGTCCCGCCATCCGGGTGCTCCTCTCCAGCCGACGGTAGAGAATGCTCTCTCTTGCAGGAGTGTGAAGGAACCGGGCAAACTCTGCAAGCATGCAGAATGCATCCGAGCCGATCACAGACTTGCCTCGCCAATCACAGACTTGCCTCGCCCAGCGGCGGCGCCACCCCGAACGAGGGCAACCCATGACCACCCGAACCCCTACCGGACGCCGGCGGCGGCTGGGGGCCGAGCTACGGCGGCTGCGGGAGGACGCCGGGCTGACGATCGACCGTGTCGCTGAGGCGCTGGAGTGCTCGCAGTCCAAGGTCTCGCGGATCGAGACCGGGCAGGTCAGTGCCACGCCGCGGGATGTGCGGGACATGCTGGCGCTGTACCGGGTCGACGAGGAGCAGCGCGAGGCCATGGTGCAGATCGCCAGGGAGGCCCGGCAGCGCGGGTGGTGGCAGAAGTTCGTCGACGTGCCCGACGGGGTGCCGGCCTATGTCGGGCTGGAGGCGGCGGCGACCTCGATCGACGTCTACATGTCGCTGATCGTGCCCGCCCTGCTCCAGACCCCGGACTACGCCAGGGCGGTGATCGGAGCCGTGCGGCCCGACCTGCCCCGGGCCGAGATCGACCGCCGGGTCGAGCTGCGGGTTCGCCGGCAGGAGCTGCTCGACCAGGAGCGTCCCCCGGTGATGCGGGTCCTGCTGGACGACACGGTGCTGGCCCGGCCGGTCGGTGGGCCGGCGGTGATGGCGGCGCAGCGGCGGCGGCTGCTGGAGGAAGCGACCCGGCCGGCGGTCACCATCCGGGTCCTGCCGGTCGACGCCGGAGCCCACGCCGGGATGGACGGGCCGTTCACCATCTTCGGGTTCGCGGCGCCGGCCGAGCGTGACGTCGTCGCCCTCGACAGTGCCGCCGACGCCCTCTACCTGGAGAGCCCCGAGGACCTGCGCCGCTACCGGCGGGTGTTCGAGCTCCTCCTGCCGGCGGCCCTCTCGCCCGAGGCGTCGGCCGCGCTGATCAGTCGCTGAATCCAACCTCCGGGTCGAACTCCCCGCCGCGGACCCCGCCGAGGAAGGCGTCCCACTCGACGGCGGTGAACTCCAGCACCGGGCCGCGGCCCTGCTGCTTGGAGTCGCGCAGCGCGATCCGGTCGCCGACGAACGCCACCTCGACGCACCCGTTGGTGGTGCTGAGGCTGCTCTTGCGCCACTCGATGCGCGCCTGGTCCTCCACCTGTCGCCCAGCCCCCTCCCATCCGCCCCGGCCCCCGTGGCCGGCCGTCGGTCGCGAATGCTAACCCCAACCGCGACCAGCGACGCAACGCAGACGTCACCGAGCAACAACCCGGGCGCAACACGGGCCCACTAGGCTCGCCTCGGCCGTGGACGACACCGGTCCGCTGCCGACGGCCGACGACGGAGCGAGAATGCTGAACACCACGCCGAGACTAGAGGGAATGCACGCCGCCACCGCCACCACGACCGGATGGATCGAGGCGGCGGCCGAGGGAGGGCCGGAGTGCTTCTTCTGCGGCGACCCGGCGCGACGCTACAAGCCACTCAACGAAGGGACCCTGACCAGCCTCAGGAAGCTGTGGTGGTGCCGGCCCTGCGAGACAACCTGGGTGGCCTGACCAGGCAGACCGCTATGGTGAAGCCGACGTCGCCCGGGGCCCCGGCGATCTCGGTTTGGAGGGAGCCGGGGACGGCTTGAGGGTGCGGTTCACGACCAGGGGCGCGCACTCGACCTCCTTGCCGGCGGGCAGTCGCGGGGCCTACCCAGCTTGACGTTGCGCTATCTGCTACGCTGCGGGCCGCACAGGTTCAACGTTTGGCTTTCGGTTCGGAGTCGAGCTTGTCCTTTGCCGTCGGCGCCAGGACGGACCGACGTTGATCGTGACCTCCGAGTTGACGGAGGGAGGGACAAGCATCCATGACTGTTGGAACCGTGAAGTGGTTCAACGCTGACAAGGGCTACGGGTTCATCCAGCCCGAGTCCGGCGAGGACGTCTTCGTGCACTTCAGCGCCATTCAGACGAGCGGCTACCGCTCGCTGAACGAGGGCCAGGCCGTCGAGTTCGACGTGGCCCAGGGCCCCAAGGGCCCCCAGGCGGCCAACGTGCGGCCGATCGAGGCCCAGTAGCGACGGCGCTCCGGCATCGACCCCATCCGTGTCCGGCGGGTGGGGTCGATGGCTGCT
>DATABK010000073.1:0-13853 GCA_036259695.1 Actinomycetes bacterium
CCATCGACGGAGGCAAGCTCGACTGGCTGCTGGTCGACTTCGTCCGCAGCACCGCCGGGACCCGCCACGCCCTGGTCGTGTCCGCCGACGGCCTGCGCCTGGCCGCCTCCCAGGGCATCGACGAGGCCCTCGGCGACCAGCTGACCGCCGTCACCTCCGGGCTGCTCAGCCTGGCCCAGGGGGTGGCCAGCTCCTTCCAGGCCGGGCCGGTCCGCCAGACCATCGTCGAGATGGCCGGCGGCTACCTGTTCCTGACCTCGATCAGCGAGGGCTCGATGCTGGCCGTCCTGGCCGAGCGGTCCTGCGACATGGGCATGGTCGGCTACGAGATGACCCTGCTGGCGGCCAGGGTCGGGCACGTGCTGACCCCCGGCCGGCGCATCGCCGCCCCCGGGCCGCCCGATCGGGCCAGGCCATGACCCCGGACCAGCGCGGGCACGTCGACCGGGTGGTGCCGGTCTACGCGTTCACCCGTGGGCGGACCCGCGCCGCCGGCCAGGAGCTCCCGCTGGAGGCGGTGGTCACCGCCACCGGGTTGGCCCTCACCTCCGGCGCCTCCCTCCAGATGGAGTCGCGGGCCATCGTCGAGATGTGCGCCCGGCCCAAGTCCCTGGCCGAGGTCGGCGCCGCCCTGCGGGTGCCGGTCGGGGTGGCCAGGGTGCTCGTCGGCGACCTCGCCAACAGCGGCTACCTGGAGGTCCACCTGCCAAGAACCGCCGACGGCGACGGCGGCCCCGGTCACGAGATCTTGGGAAGGCTGCTCGATGGACTCCGTTCGCGTTGACACCCCGCGGCGCCCGCCGCCAACGCGCCCCGAACTCATCCCCCTCAAGGTGCTGGTCGCCGGCGGGTTCGGCGCCGGCAAGACCACCTTCGTGGGGGCCGTGTCCGAGATCCCGCCGCTGACCACCGAACAGCACATGACCTCGCTGTCGGTCGGGATCGACGACACCGCCGCCGTGCCGGACAAGACGACCACCACCGTGGCCATGGACTTCGGCCGCATCACCGTCGACGAGCAGCTGATCCTGTACCTGTTCGGCACCCCCGGCCAGTCCCGCTTCTGGTTCATGTGGGACGAGCTGGCCCGGGGCGCGGTCGGGGCGGTGGTCCTGGTCGACCTGCGCCGGGTCGACGACTGCTTCCCGGCGATCGACTACTTCGAGGACCGGGGGCTGCCGTTGGTGGTCGCGGCCAACGCCTTCCCCGGCACCGAGGTCTTCGGTGACCGGGCGGTGCGCGACGCCCTGGCCCTGCCCGACGGCTGCCCGCTGGTCCGCATGGACGCCCGCGAGCCCCGCTCGTGCATGGACGCGCTCGTCGCCCTGGTCGAGCACGCGCTGGCCCGCAGCCTCGGCTAGACCAATGGGTACCTGCGGGAACTTTGCCCGGACGATCGTTGCTGGGCACTTGGGCCGGTGTTAGAGTCCGCGCACGCTCGCGGGCTTGCGGCGAAGGAGGTCGGAATGGCCAGCTACGCGGAGCAGGTCGGCGAACGGCTCCGCAACATCCGCCTGCAGAAAGGCCTCTCCCTCCACGACGTCGAAGAGCGCTCCGACAAGGAGTTCAAGGCCAGCGTCCTCGGCGCCTACGAGCGCGGCGAGCGCAGCATCTCGGTGCCCCGGCTGCAGCGGCTGGCCATCTTCTACGGCGTCCCGGTCGACCACCTGCTGCCCCGACTCGGCCCGGAGGCCAGCGAGGCGGCCGCCTCCGGCGGTGGCGGCGGGAACGACGAGGCGGTCTGCATCGACCTGGAGGCCCTGGAGTCCAGGAGCGAGCCCGAGGCCCAGACCCTCAACCGCTACCTGGCCCTGATCCAGACCCAGCGGGGCGACTTCAACGGCAAGGTGCTCACCATCCGGCGTGACGACGTGCGGGTGCTAGCCGCTATCCTCGACCAGTCCCCAGGGGGCCTGATCGAGCGGCTGGATGATCTCGGCCTCCGCCGCCCGTCGTTCAGCTAGGACGCCGCACCGGAGGTGAAAGTGGCCCGACCCTTGACCGTGGCCGGGATCTTCGCCCACCCCGACGACGAGACCTGGTCCCTGGCCGGGTCGTTCGCCCTGCTCGTGCCCAAGGGGGTCAGGGGCGTGGTCTGGACGGCGACCCGCGGCCAGGCCGGCCAGATCGCCGAGGGCTCCGGGGCCACCCGCGAGACCCTGCCCGAGGTCCGGGAGGCCGAGGAGCGGGCGGCCATGGCCGAGGTCGGGGTCGAGCGGGTCTCCTTCGGCGACCTGGTCGACGGCGAGGTCGAGCAGGCCGACCGGGACGCCCTCACCACCGACATCCACCAGTTCCTGGAGGGCGAGCAGCCCGACGTGGTCGTGACCATGGAGCCGTCCGGGGTCACCGCCCACCCCGACCACATGGCCGTCTCGGCCGCCACCCAGGCCGCCTTCGGCGCGTATGCGGCCACCGCCCGCGAGCGCGAGCCCCGCTTCTACTACTGGGGCGTGCCCGTCTCCGACATGGCCGGCTGGCGGGAGCTGGGCCGGGTCAGCGGCCACGAGCTGCCGGGGGAGGACGACCCCTACGGCGGCCGGGGCACCCCCGACGACCAGTTCACCTGCACCGTCGACACCTCGACGGTGGCCGAGCAGGCCTGGCGGGCCCTGTGCCGGCACCGGAGCCAGGCCGGCGACCCCGCCTACCGGCTCCTGGGCCACCAGGACAACTGGCGGACGGTGTTCGCCCGCTCCCAGTACATCCGCGTCCACCCGGCCCCCCGCC
This sequence comes from Actinomycetes bacterium, assembly GCA_036259695.1. Lineage (GTDB taxonomy): Bacteria > Actinomycetota > CALGFH01 > CALGFH01 > CALGFH01 > CALGFH01. The sequence goes on from DATABK010000073.1 coordinate 2,731, forward strand.
CCGGCGACCCGCCCGAGACCTCGCTGGTGGAGGCGTTCAGCAATGGCTGAGACCGCCGTTCCCGAAACCGTCGCCCCCAAGGTCGCCTTCAAGACCCTCGGCTGCCGGCTCAACCAGGCCGAGAGCGAGCAGGCCCTTGAGGCGCTGGGGGCGCGCGGGTTCGACCTCGCCCACGCCGGCGAGGCCCCCGACGTGGTGGTGATCAACACCTGCACCGTGACCCGGGAGTCGACCGCCTCCTCGCGTCGCCTGATCCGCAAGACGGCCGAGGCCAATCCGCAGGCCACCGTGGTCGTCACCGGCTGCTACGCGGTCTCCGACCCCGAGGCCGTCCGGGCCATCCCCGGGGTCGACCTGGTGGTCGACAACGACGGCAAGGACCGGCTGGCCGAGCTGGTCACGGCCGTGCCCAGCGTCCGCCGGCTGCCGCTGGTGACGCGGCCGGCCCCGGTCGAGCGGCTGCGCACCCGGGTCGCCATCAAGGCCCAGACCGGCTGCGACGAGTGGTGCACCTTCTGCATCATCCCCCGGACCCGGGGCCCGCTCCGCTCCTATCCCGAGTCCCAGATCGTCGACGACGTTCGCCGCCAGGTCGCCCGGGGCGTCCGCGAGGTCGTGCTCACCGGCGTCCACCTGGGCAAGTACGGTGACGACCGGGGCGAGACCGACGCCCTGGCCCGTCTCGTCGACCGGCTCACGGCCGTGGACGGGCTGCTGCGGCTGCGCCTGTCCAGCGTGCTGCCGGTGCAGGTGACCCCGGCGCTGGTCGCCCGGGTCCGCGACGACCCCAAGGTCTGCCGCCACCTGCACATCCCCCTCCAGGCCGGCCACGACCAGATCCTGGCGGCCATGCACCGCCCCTACCGGATCGCCGAGTTCCTCGAGCGGGTCGAGCACGCCAAGGCCGAGATCGCCGGCCTGGGGCTGTCCACCGACGTGATCGTCGGGTTTCCGGGCGAGACCCGCGAGCAGTTCGCCGCCACCCTGGCCGTGGTCGAGCGGGTCGGCTTCTCCAAGCTGCACGTGTTCCGCTACTCCCAGCGGCCCGACACCCCGGCCGCGACCATGGCCGGCCAGGTCGACGAGGCCGAGAAGAAGGCCAGGGCCCGCGAGCTGATCGCCCTCGGCAACGAGCTGCGCCGCCGCTTCCACGAGGACCACGTCGGCCGGCCCATCTCGGTGCTGGTCGAGGCGGCCGGCGACGGCCTGGCCGAGGGGACCAGCGACAACTACATCAAGGTCCGCTTCCCGGGCGGCCCCGAGCTGGTCGACCGGGTCGTGACCGTGCGAGGCTTGCGCGCCGACAACGAGGGCATGGAGGGCGAGGTCGAGTGACCGACACCGAGACCGACTGTCTGTTCTGCAAGATCGTCAGCAAGGACGTGCCCGCCCAGGTGGTGCTGGACCGCGACGACGTGCTCGCCTTCCGCGACGTCAACCCCCAGGCCCCGACCCACGTCCTGGTCATCCCCAAGCGGCACGTGGCCAGCCTGGAGGCGGTGCCCGACGACGGCGGGGAGCTCCTGGCCAGCCTGGTCGCGGCCGTCAACGAGGTCGCCCGCGAGGACGGCGTGGCCGGCGCCTACCGGCTGGTCACCAACGTCGGGCGGGGCGCAGGCCAGTCCGTCGACCACCTCCACCTGCACGTGCTCGGCGGCCGCGGCCTGACCTGGCCTCCCGGCTAGCCGACGACGTGGCCACCGCCGCCCCCTACGGCGCCTGGCGCTCCCCGATCAGCGCCGAGCTGGTCGCCGCCGGCGGGGTGTCGCTGGACGAGGTCCGGGTCGACGGCTCGGCCGTCTCCTGGGTCGAGGGGCGGCCCCTGGAAGGCGGCCGCCAGGTTGTCTGCCGTGCCGACCCCACCTCGGCAGCGGGAGCGGCCAAGGACCTGACCCCTGAGGGGTTCAACGCCCGTACCCGGGTGCACGAGTACGGGGGCGGCAGCTACGCCGTCCACCAGGGAACCGTCTTCTTCAGCAACTACGCCGATCAGCGCCTGTACCGCCAGGACCCGGGGGCGGCGCCGGTCCCGATCACCCCCGAGCCGCCGACCGCCGCCGCCTACCGCTACGCCGACGCCTGCCCAGCCCCCGACGGCCGGCGGCTGGTCTGCGTGCGCGAACGCCACGAGGACGGTGAGGTCCACAACGAGCTGGTCGCCATCCCTACCGATGGCGGCGGGGTGGGTGGCCAACCGGTCGTGCTGGCGGCCGGGCGCGACTTCTACGCCAGCCCCCGCATCAGCCCCGACGGCCGCCGGCTGGCCTGGCTGGAGTGGGACCACCCGAACATGCCCTGGGACGGGACCGAGCTGCGGCTGGCCACCCTCGGCGGCGACGGCCTGGCCGGCGATCCGGTCACCGTGGCCGGCGGGCCCGACGAGTCGGTCTTCCAGCCCGAGTGGAGCCCCGACGGGGTCCTGCACCTGGTCAGCGACCGGACCGGCTGGTGGAACCTGTACCGGACCGGCCCGGGCGAGGGTCGGAGTGAGGCCCCGGAGCCGCTGGCCCCGGCCGATGAGGAGTTCGGCCACCCCCAGTGGGTCTTCGGCCTGTCGACCTACGCGTTCCTGCCCGGCGGCCGTATCGCCTGCATCCACGGCCGCGGGCCCATGCAGCGCCTGGGGATGCTCGAGGCCGACGGCACGCTGCGCGACCTGGAGCTGCCGTTCACGTCCTTCTACCCGCCGCAGCTGCGGGCGGTCGGGGAGCGGGTCGCCTGCATCGCCGGCAGCCCGACACGGGCCGGGGCCGTGGTCGTGATCGACCCGGTCGGCGGCGGCGTGCAGGTGCTCCGGTCCAGCGAGGACGCCGAGCTCGACCCCGGCTACCTGTCCGTGCCCGAGCCGATCGAGTTCCCCACCACCGGCGGCCGCACCGCCAACGCCCTCTACTACCCGCCGGCCAACCGCGAGTTCCAGGGCCCGGCGGGGGAGCGGCCGCCGCTGGTCGTGGCCAGCCACGGCGGCCCCACCGCCGGGGTGGTCAGCGGCCTGCACGTCGGCTACCAGTACTTCACCAGCCGGGGGATCGCCGTGGTCGACGTCGACTACGGCGGGTCAACCGGCTACGGCCGCGCCTACCGCCAGCGCCTGGACGGCCAGTGGGGGATCGTCGACGTCGACGACTGCGTGGCCGCGGCCCGGTTCCTGGCCGACCGCGGCGACGTCGACCCGGACCGCCTGGCCATCCGCGGCGGCAGCGCCGGCGGCTACACCACCCTGTGCGCCCTCACCTTCCGTGACGTCTTCGCCGCCGGGGCCAGCTACTACGGCGTGGCCGACGCGGCCGCCCTGGCGTCGGAGACCCACAAGTTCGAGTCGCGGTACCTGGACCGCCTGATCGGCCCCTGGCCCGAGGCCGAGGCCCTGTACCGGGAGCGGTCGCCGATCCACTTCACCGACCGCCTGTCCTGCCCGGTGATCCTCCTCCAGGGCCTGGAGGACGAGGTCGTGCCCCCCGACCAGGCCGAGATGATGGCCGCCGCCCTCGACGCCAAGGCCATCCCCCACGCCTACCTGGCCTTCCCCGGCGAGCAGCACGGCTTCCGCCAGGCCGCCAACATCCGCCGCGCCCTCGAGGCCGAGCTCTACTTCTACGGCCGCGTCTTCGGCTTCGCCCTGGCCGACCCGGTCGAGCCGGTCCCCCTGGCCCACCTCTAGGTACGGGGGACCAGCCGACTGCCGCGGGTCGTGGCCCCGCTGGCCCGGTAGAGGTCGCGGAGCAGGCCGATCTCGGCGCCGTGGTGCATGACCTCACGGTTGATGTGGGCGATCAGCGCGGCCATGGGGTCCTCGGCATAGGGGCCGACCCGGGGCCCGAGCGGCCGGCGCAGCCCCTCGTCATCCAGGGCGGCGATCCCGTCGTGCCAGTGCCGGTCCGTCGCCGAAGAAGGCACTGGCCCGATTGGCCAGGCAGGTCGCGCCGACATGGACCAGCCGCCAGGCGATGGTGGTCAGCGGCGGGGGACCGGCTCGGGGTGCGGCTGATCGAGCCGGTACCTGCCGTCGGCGGCCCGGCGCAGGCTCCAGCAGCCCTCGACCGGCTCCCAGCGATCCGCCGAGCCCACCGCCGCCACGGATGGTATGCACGCCAGTCCGCCGGCGCTCGCCGACCGGTCGCCCGATGGCTCGCTATACTCGGGAACCTGCCGGCCTCGACGGCCGGTTCGACGGCGTCCCCAGACGGAGGGGCAAACAGCAAGCGTGCCGCAACCAACACAGGTCCAGGTCAAGGTGCTGGTCCCCGGGAACCATTCGATGGTCAGCCTCCTTGGAACCCGGGACGAGCTGCTCAAGCTCATCGAGGCCGCCTTCGAGAGCACCGTCTTCGTCCGCGGCAACGAGATCACCATCACCGGCGAGCAGACCGACGCCGAACGGGTGGCCCGCCTCTTCGAGGAGCTCATCACCCTGCTCGAGCGGGGCGACGCCCTCACCGCCGACACCGTCGGCCGCTCGATCGACATCATCCGCGACGACGGCGCCGCCGCCCGCCCCTCCCAGGTCTTCGGCGACTCGGTCCTGACCAGCCGCGGCCGCTCGATCAAGCCCAAGACGGTCGGCCAGAAGAAGTACGTCGACGCCATCCGCAAGAACACCGTGGTCTTCGGCATCGGCCCCGCCGGCACCGGCAAGACCTACCTGGCCATGGCCGTCGCCGTCCAGGCCCTCATCGAGAAGCAGGTCAACCGCCTCATCCTCACCCGCCCGGCCGTGGAGGCCGGCGAGAAGCTCGGCTTCCTCCCCGGCACCCTCTCGGAGAAGATCGACCCCTACCTGCGCCCCCTCTACGACGCCCTCTACGAGATGATCGACGCCGAGCAGATCGGCCGCATGATGGAACGCGGCACGATCGAAGTGGCCCCTTTGGCCTATATGCGGGGTCGCGCGCAACCGTACGACCGCCAGGTGCTGACCCCCGACGGGTTCCGCCCGATCGGCAGCCTGGAGGTCGGCGACCTGGTGATCGGATACGACGGCCTGCCCACCCCGGTCCTGGGCGTGTACCCGCAGGGCCGCAAGGAGGTCTTCCGGGTCCGGGCCCAGGACGGCGCCTCCACCCTGTGCTGCGCCGAGCATCTCTGGGCGGTCACCACCGCCGCCGACCGCCGCCGTGGCCGCCCCCGCCGCGTCCTCGAAACCCGCCAGATGCTCGGTCGCCTCCGAGCGGCCCCCGCCCACCGGTTCGAGCTCCCCCTGATCTCCCATCCGGTCGAGCTCAAGCCCCAGCCGGTCCCCATGGACCCCTACGCCCTGGGCCTGCTGCTCGGCGACGGCTGCCTGACGACCTCCACCACTCCGTCGTTCACCACCGCCGACCCCGAGCTGGCCGTCGCCCTCGAGGGGGCACTCGACGGCATCGAGCTGCGGCGGAAGACCGAAATCGACGACGTGCTCCGCCACACGGCCGGGCACCGCGGCGGGGTGATCGTGTCCAACCCGGTGACGGTGACGCTCCGCGACCTCGGGCTCGCCGGGACGCGCTCGAACACGAAGTTCGTCCCCGCAGCCTACCTGCACAATTCCTCCGGAGTCCGTCTGGCCGTGCTGCAGGGCCTGCTGGACAGCGACGGGGGACCGGTGACCCAGCAGGGCCGGACCTGCCGCATCCAGTACGGGACATCCTCGGAGCGCCTCCGCGACGACGTCGTGTTCCTGGCGCGGTCCCTGGGCGGGGTCGCCTACTGGCGGACCCGCCCGGCCGCCGGGCGTTCCCCCGGCAATGCCCGGGGCCGCGACGTCCCCCACCGCTCGGACGCCTACATCCTGGACATCCGGCTGCCCGAGGGGATCCAGCCGTTCCGGCTCTCCCGCAAGCGGGAGGCCTATGCACACACCGGCGGTGGGCGGCCCATGCGGTTCATCGACAGCATCGAGCCCGCGGGTGAGGCGGAGACCCTCTGTATCCAGGTCGCGGCGGCCGACTCGCTGTACGTCACCGATGACTTCCTGGTCACCCACAACACGCTCAATGACTCGTTCATCGTGCTCGACGAGGCGCAGAACACCACGCCGGAGCAGATGAAGATGTTTCTGACCCGCCTGGGGTTCAACTCCAAGGCGGTGGTGACCGGGGACATCACCCAGATCGACCTGCCCTCGGGGCAGCATTCGGGGCTGAATGTGGTCCGGGAGATCCTGAACGGGATCGACGACCTGTCGTTCGTGTACCTGTCCAGCCGGGACGTGGTGCGGCACAGGATCGTGCAGGACATCGTCGAGGCCTACCGGCGCTACGACGAGGCCAGGGCGTAGATGGGCCCCGAACCCCCGCATTCGCGGGCTGGCCGAAAGCAGTCGGGCGGGCCGGAATGAGTGTGTTCCTGGCCAACGAACAGGCCGATTACCGAGTGGACGAGCCTTCCCTGGCCCGGCTGGCCCGTCTGGTGATGGACGCCGAAGGGGTCGAGGAGTCCGAGATCTCATTGCTGCTGGTGGACCGGTCGGTGATGACCGACCTGAACGAGCGCTACATGGGCGAGGACCGGCCGACCGACGTGCTCGCCTTCCCGATCGACGGGCCGTCGCCGGCGTCGGGGCCGCCCGAGGGGCCGTCGGGGCCGCGGGGCTTCGCCGCCGACCGGCTGCGGAACGGCGACGACGAGGACGCCCTGGACGACGAGGAGGACGACGACGCGCCCTGGCTGCTGGGCGACATCGTCCTCTGCCCGGCGTACGCGGCCGAGCAGGCCACCCGCAACGGCCAGAGCCTGACCGCGGAGCTGGAGCTGCTGGTGGTGCACGGCATCCTCCACCTGTGCGGGTTCGACCACGCCGACCCGGACGAGGAGCGGGCCATGCAGGCCCGCACCAACCAGCTGCTGGCGCGCTGGCGTGCCGGTGAGCGGCCGTGAACCGGCTGACCACCACCGACATCTGGAGCCTGCTGGCGGTGGCCGTCCTGACCGCGTTCGCCGCCTTCCTGGCCGCGGCCGAGACCGGCCTGACCCGCATGAGCCGGGCCAGGGCCATGCACCTGCACGAGGAGCAGCGCCGCGGCTCGACCCAGCTGCTGGCCCTGGTCGAGAACCCGGCCCGGTTCCTCAACCTGGTCCTGCTGCTGGTCCTGGTCGTCCAGTTCTTCGCCACCGCTCTGTTCACCTCGGTGATGAACTCGGTCGTGGGCGGCGGGCTCGGGGTGGTGATCGCGGCCACCGTCATGACCGTGATCACCTTCATCGGGGCCGAGGTGGCCCCCAAGACCTACGCCGTCCAGCACACCGACCGGGCGGCGCTGCTGGTGGCCCCGTTCGTGTACTTCCTGACCCGCCTGCCCGGCCTCGGGCAGCTGACCCGGCTGCTGATCGCCATCGGCAACGTGGTCACCCCGGGCAAGGGCCTGAAGAGCGGACCGTTCGTCTCCGAGGACGAGATCAAGGCGATGGTCGACGAGGCCGAGCGCGACGACGTCATCGAAGAGGAAGAGCGGGAGATGATCCACTCGGTCTTCGAGTTCGGCGACACCATCCTGCGCGAGGTCATGGTCCCCCGGCCGGACATGGTCGCCGTCCCCCTCCAGACCCAGCTCCAGCAGGTGCTGGAGCTGATCCTGCGCAGCGGCTACTCCCGCATCCCGGTCTACGACGGCACCATCGACGAGGTGGTCGGCCTGGCGTACGCCAAGGACGTGCTCCGGCGCCTGCATGACGGCCAGGCCGACAAGCCCCTGGCCGACATCCTGCGCCCGGCGCTGTTCATGCCCGAGTCCATGCGGGCGGCCGAGTGCCTGCGCGAGATGCGCAAGCGCAAGAGCCACATGGTGATCGTCATCGACGAGTACGGCGGCACCTCCGGCCTGGTCACCCTGGAGGACCTGCTGGAGGAGATCGTCGGGGAGATCGCCGACGAGTACGACCGGGACGAGCCCAACATCGAGCCCCTCCCCGACGGCGACTACCGGGTCAACGCCCGCCTCGGCATCGACGAGGTCAACGAGCTGCTCGAGGTCGAGCTACCCTCGACCGAGTGGGACTCGATTGGCGGCCTGCTGTTCAACCTGGTTGGCGGGGTGCCCCGGGAGGGCCAGGAGGTCGAGTTCCAGGGGCTGCGGCTGCGGGCCGAGCGGGTCCAGGGCCGGCGCATCGGCCGGGTCCGGATCCACCGCCTGCAGCCGCCCGAGCAGGCCGAGGACGTCACCGCGGAGGCCCACCGGCTGTGAACCGGCCCTCCGCCGCCGAGCTGGTGGCCGCCGCCCGGGGCGCCCGCGAGCGCTCGTACGCCCCCTACTCCGGCTTCCGGGTCGGGGCGGCCCTGCTCACCGCCCAGGGGGACGTGGTCACCGCCGCCAACGTCGAGAACGCCAGCTACGGCCTGGCCATCTGCGCCGAGCGGTCGGCCGTGGTTGCGGCCGTGGCCGCCGGGTCGCGCAGCTTCCTGTCGATCGCCGTCGCCGGCAACGGCCCCCACCCGGTCACCCCCTGCGGGGCCTGCCGCCAGGTCCTGCGCGAGTTCCCCAAGGGCCCCGACCTGGAGGTGCTGTGCGCCGGCGAGGCCGGGGACGCGCTGGTCACCACCACCCTCGGGGCGCTGCTGCCGGACAGCTTCGGGCCGGAGGACCTGCGGGGGAGCGGGCCGTGAAGTCCGGGCTGGTGGCCCTGGTCGGGCGGCCCAACGTCGGCAAGTCGACCCTGCTCAACGCCCTGCTCGGCCAGAAGCTGGCCATCACCTCGGACAAGCCCCAGACCACCCGGTCGGCCGTCCGGGGGGTCCTGCACCGGCCCGAGGGCCAGATCGTCCTGGTCGACACGCCCGGGCTCCACAAGCCCCGCACCCTCCTCGGCCAGCGGCTGAACGACCTGGTCAGGGGGACGCTGGCCGAGGTCGACCTGATCCTCCAGCTGGTCGACGCGGCCGCCGGGGTGGGCGCCGGCGACCGCTTCCTGGCCGCCGAGCTGGCCAAGGTGGCCACTCCCAGGCTGTGCGTGGTCAACAAGCTTGACGCCGCCTCCAGGGCCAAGATCGCCGCCGCCCTCCAGGCCGCGGCCGGCCTGACCGACTTCGCCGAGATCGTGCCCGTCTCGGCCCGCACCGGCGAGCAGCTAGATCTACTTCTCGAGCTGATCCTGCGCCACCTCCCCGAGGGCCGGCCCCTGTACCCCGAGGGCCACACCACCGACGAGCCCGAGCAGCACCTGGTGGCCGAGCTGATCCGCGAGAAGGCCCTGGCGGTGGTCCGCGACGAGCTGCCCCACTCGGTGGCCGTGCTGGTGGAGGAGATGGGACCAGATCCCGAGCGCGAGGACCTGCTGGTCATCCGGGCGTTCCTGTTCGTGGAGCGGGCCAGCCAGAAGCCGATCGTGCTCGGCAAGGGCGGGTCGGTGCTGCGCGACATCGGCACCAGGGCCAGGGCCGAGCTCGAGGCCCTGTTCGGCACCCAGGTCTACCTCGACCTGAGGGTGAAGGTTGCCAAGGAGTGGCAGCGCGACCCCCGCCAGCTGTCCCGCCTCGGGTTCTGACCAGGTGTTCTGAGCGGGAAGGGAGCGCGGATGCGGGTGATGGTGCTGGGCGGGACCCGGTTCATCGGGGCCGCCATCGTCGAGGAGCTGCACGCCCACGGCCACGAGCTGCTGATCGTCCACCGGGGCGAGCACGAGCCGGCCGACCTGCCCGAGACCGACCACCTCCACGCCGAGCGGCAGGACCTTCCCCACCTGCGCGGCCCGGTGGAGGAGTTCGGCCCCGAGGCGGTGGTCGACAACTGCGCCTACTCGGCCGCCGACGCCGAGACCGCCCTTGCCGCCGTCGGCGACGAGGTCCGGCTGCTGGTGGTCTCCAGCATGGACGTGTACCGGGCCTTCGGGGCGGTGCTGGCCGGGACCGAGACCGACCCACTGCCGGTGGACGAGACCTCCCCGGTCCGCCCTGACCGCTATCCCTACCGGGGCCGGCCCCACCCCTCGGCCGACGTCGAAACCTACGAGAAGCTGGACGTCGAGGAGGCCTACCTGGCCCGGGAGGCGACCGTCTGCCGGCTCCCGATGGTCTACGGCGAGCGCGACCACCAGCGCCGCGAGGAGCCGATCCTGCGCCGGGTCCGGGCCGGCCGGAGCCGCATCCCGGCCGGGTCGGGCGGTTGGCTGTGGACCCGGGGCTACGTCCGCGACGTCGCCGCCGGCATCCGCCTGGCCCTGGAGTCGGACGCCACCGTGGCCGAGGTCCTCAACCTGGGCGAGGCCCGGACCTGGTCGATGGGCCTGTGGGCCCGCCACGTCCTGGAGGCCGCCGGATCCGAGGCCGAGCTGGCCCGGGTGCCCGACGTGCTCCTCCCCGACGACCTGAAGGCGCTGGGCACGATCTCCCAGCACCTCCTGGTCGACTCCAGCAAGGCTCGTGACCTGCTCGGCTGGACCGAGACCGATCCCCACGAGGCGCTGCACCGCTCGGTCGCCTGGCACCTGGCCAACCCGCCGAAGGACGCGGACGCCGACTTCACCGCCGACGACCGCGCCTTGGCCGCGGCCGGGTAGCTAGCCGCCCACCGGCTCCATGACCGGCTTGGACCACGACGCCCGCCACGCCGGGACCTCGAACGGCTCGGCGTAGTAGCGGGTCTCGCGCCAGATCTTGCCGTCGCGGAACTCAACCCGGCCGACGCCGTAGGCGACGGTGCCGTCGGCGTAGTGGATCTCGCTCTCGGCGAACCAGACGTCCCCGCCGCCGGTGACCCGGCGCAGCTGGATCTTGGGGGCCGTCCCGCCGGGGAACGTCTCCTGGAGCCGGCGGAGCCCGTCGCGGTCCATCCGCTCCCCCGACTGGGGGAACTCGACCAGGTAGTCCTCGTGCCGGTACTGGTACTCGAGCGCCGGGTCCATGGCCGCCCGCAGCCGCTCGAACAGCTCCCGCACCTCGTGCTCCTGCATGGTGATCCTCCTTGGTCGCTGACAGGTGCTGATGCCACGATGGGCCCGCAGGCTGACGTGGCGCTGTGGATCGGCTGCGGGACAGGCGGAAGGGAGCTGGCGACGGCGACGATGCAGTTCGCGATCCTGGGGCCGCTGGAGGTCCGCGACGGGGCGGGCCCGGTGCGGGTCCCGGGGGCCAAGGAGCGGGCCCTGCTGGCCGACCTGCTGGTCAACGCCGGGCGGGTCGTGGCCGCGGACCGGCTGGTCGAGGACCTGTGGGG
>DATABK010000074.1:0-2165 GCA_036259695.1 Actinomycetes bacterium
GATCGCCGGGCGCAGCGCCGCCCGGCCGGCATGCACGGTGCCGCCGGCGAAGACCCGGCCGTCGTCGAGCAGGGCCTCGGCGAGGCGGCGGTTGACGTCGTCAAGTTCGGGCTCGGAGAGGCCCTCGGGACGGTAGCGGAAGCAGACCACGTTGAGCGGGACCTCGGCCAGGCGCTCCAGGTCTGGGGCGGCGTCGACGGCCGCCGCCAGGTGGGCGGCCAGGTCGCAGTGGCGCTCGACCAGGGCCCGGTAGCCGTCGCGGCCGTAGGCGGCCAGGGTGGCCCAGATGGGCAGGGCCCGGGCCCGCCGGGAGGACTCCGGGCCGAGGAGGCCGTAGCCGCCCCGGGGGTCGTCGGGTCCGGGGAGGTAGGCCGCGCCCGGCATCCCGAACGCCGGGCCGAGGCGGGCCGGGTCGCGGACGAGGGCGAACCCGCTCTCGTACGGGACGTTGAGCCACTTGTGGGCGTCGGCGGCGATCGAGTCGGCGCGCTCGATGCCCGCGGTCAGGTGGGCGGTCCGCGGCGAGAGGGCGGCGAACAGGCCGAAGGCGCCGTCCACGTGCAGCCAGGCGCCGAACTCCTCGGCCAGGCCGGCCAGGTCGGCCAAGGGGTCGAACTCGCCGGCGTTGGGCTCGCCGGCGGTGGCGACCAGCACGGCCGGGGCGCCGTCGAGCTCGCCCAGCCGCCGCCGGACCGCGCCCAGGTCGATCCGGCCGACGTCGTCACGGGCCAGCACCTCGACCATGTCCTTGCCGTGGCCGAGCAGCTGCAGGGCCTTGCGCGCGCTCGGATGCACGTACCCGCCGCCCAGCACCGGCATCCGGGGCAGCCCGGCCAGCCCGGCCGAGGTCACGTCGACCCCGTGCCGCTCGGCCCACCAGTGGGTGGCCAGGGCCAGCCCGGTCAGGTTGGCGAAGGTCGCGCTGGCCGTCAGGGCCCCGCCCCAGCCCGCCGGCAGCCCGACGAGCTGGCGCAGCCAGTCCAGGGTGACCGTCTCGACCGCGTCGGCAAGGCGCGACGAGGCCCGCACGAACGCGTTCTGGTCGAGCAGGGACACCAGCCAGTCGGCGGCCAGCGCGGCCGGCGTCGACCCGCCGATCACGAAGTGGTAGAAGCGCGGCCCCGCCGACGCGGTCGCGGTCGCCGTCCCGACCCGCAGCAGCTTCTCCACCGCCGCCTGGGTCCCCGCCCCCTGCTCGGGCAGCGCCCCACCGAGCTCGCCCAGCATCGGCTCGGCCCCACGGTCGTAGACCAGCCGCTTCGGCAACCCATCCAGATAGGGCCCGGCCGCCTCCACCACCTGCCGGAGTGCCCCCAGAGTCTCGCCCTGCTCGACCAGCGGATCGCCCACGTCGCTCCCCTCCCTCGTGACGACGGCCCAGTGTACGAGGCAAGCTCCCCATGACGGCGACCGCGGACAGCGGGAGGTGTGCATGACCGGGACCTGGCCAGCGGACTGGGCGGAGCGGCGGCGGGGCAGGGACTGCCCGATGTGCGGGCAGGGGCGGCCGGACGAGACCGGGTACGGCGTCCGGGTCCTGGCCGGGCGGTTCAGTGACGCCTACCTGCAGCGGGCCTCCTGGCAGCGGGGGTACACGGTGGTGATCTGGCGGGGGCGGCATGTCGCCGAGCCGACCGAGCTGGGCCAGGAGGAGGCGGCCGGCTACTGGCGGGAGGTCCTGCGGGTGGGGGCGGCGCTGGAGCGGCACTACCGGCCGGTCAAGCTGAACTACCAGATCCTCGGGAACGCCGTGCCCCACCTGCACACCCATCTGGTGCCGCGGTTCGCGGACGACCCGGCTCCCGGGCGTCCGTTGCCGTTCCCGCAGGAAGAGCGACCCGACCTCCCCGAGGACCTGCTCCGCGGCGACGTGCTCGCGCTGCGGGCGCTGATCCGAGGCCCTCCGCGAGGCCGGGGGCCGTAACGCTGGCCGGGACGCGGAGCCGCGGGCGCGGCCGTGGGCGGTGGGGCTGGCCTTGGGCTTGTGGGGCTGGCCATGGCCAGCCTGGCCGTCATCTGGTGGCTGGACCAGCTGCTGCGGGCGGCGGGGCGGGTGGACAGGGTACCGCTCGGGGCCGCGGTGGCCGCGCCGGTGCTGGCGTCGGTGAGCGCGGTCGCGGTGGGGGCGGTGCTGGCCAGCCGGCCTTCGCCGTCACGAACCTCGC
>DATABK010000075.1:0-3374 GCA_036259695.1 Actinomycetes bacterium
CGCCGACCACCCCGAGCACGCCGGCCAGCTCGGCCAGCACGCCGACCACCACCCCGGGCGTGCCCACCACCACCACGGCCGCCGGGGCCGAGACGACCGGCGTCACCACCGAGACCGGCACCACCACGGCCAAGCGCGGGGCCAGCGAGCGCAAGCCCAAGAGCAGCAGCAGCTGACCCGCTGAGGAGACCTTCCGCCCGGGGCCCGGCACCACGCCGCCCCGGGCGGAAGGTTTACGGCCGGGCTTGGAGGCCAGCCAGGGGCCATGCGCTTCGGAAACGTGGAGATCCGCCCGCTCGGCGGCGGGTTCGGCTGCCTGCTGATGATCCTGTTCTCGGTGCTCGCCTCGGTGGTGCTCACCGTGCTGGCGAACCTGCTCCTGAACTAGCCGGCCGCGGACCGCGCTCGGCGGAGCCTGGTAGTTCCACGTACCGGTCAGCAGGGGACCAAGCGCGCAGCCGGGAACGACCGCCGGGACCCGCCCTGGCGGTCGGAGACCGGCCGCCTACGCCGAGCGGGAGCCGGGGCTCTCGTCCTCCTCCTCGGAGGTCGGCCGCTCGGACAGGCTGTCGACCAGCGCCCGGATCTCGCTGTCCGGGTACCGCCGGTGGCCGCCCAGGGTGCGGACGAAGGGCAGCTTGCCCTCCTTGGCCCAGCGGGACACGGTCTTCGGCGACACCTGGAGCAGGGCCGCGGCCTGTGACGCGGTCAGGTGCTTGGGCTCAGTCGGCTTGGGTTGGCGCATTGGACTCCCTTGTACGGTCATGGTCCGGACCGGACCTCCGGCCGCTCATGGTGCATCGAGCCGGCAGCGGCGAAGCTCCTGCGCATCCGGTAGTTCTGTACTCAAGATGCTCGGCTGGAGCCTGCTGGACCTTGATGACCACCACTAGCCCCTCCCTCCGGTGCACCGCCGCGTACCTTCTGGGTTCCGCGACGACTTAGGGGCTATTGCGTTCCCAAGGGCACCATAAGTGCTCAAGGGGAGTTCAGCAACCCATGTGGTACAGGGTATGCTCGGCGCATGTCTCTCATACCGGGACAGGCCGACCAGCGACCGGCGGCGGACGTCTACAGCGCCCGCTGCCCTTCCCGGGCCGCCCTCGCCCTCATCGCCGACAAGTGGGCCGTGCTGGTCGCCGGGTGCCTGGTCGACGGGCCCAAGCGCCACTCCTGGCTCCGCCACCAGATCGGCGGCATCTCCGGCAAGATGCTCACCCGGACCCTGCGCGAGCTGGAGCGGGCCGGCCTGGTCGAGCGGCGCATCTTCCCCGAGGTGCCGCCCCGGGTCGAGTACTCGCTCTCCCCCCTCGGCGCCACCCTGCGCGAGCCGGTCACGGCCCTCACCGACTGGGCCAAGGCCAACGGCGGGCTGGTGGTCGAGGCCCGCACGCGCCGCGGCTAGGGGTGGCGCCGGCCGTCCCGGAGCATCTGGACGGTCTGCTCGAGCCGCCGCCGGCGGGTCGACTCCCGCTTGGCCTCGGCCACCCACTCGGCGTACTCGCGCTGGTGGGTGAAGGAGAGGCCGTCGAAGGCGGCCCTGGCCTCGGGGTCGGCGGCCAGGGCGGCGGCCAGGTCGGGCGGCGGGTCGACGGTGCGGGGCCGGTCGTCGGACTCCAGCTCGATCACCACGGTGTCGCCGGCCGCCACCCCGGCCGCCTCGCGCAGGGCGCGGTTGACGGGCAGGTAGGAGCGGCCGCCGTAGACGGCCACGGTGCTGCGGAACGGCTGGCCGTTGATGGTGCCCCTGACCGGGGCCCTGGCCTTGCCGAAGGTCTCCGGGACGTCCAGCGGCACCTCGAAGAACACGCCGCCGCCCTCGGCCTCCAGGACGGTCTCGAAGCGGTGGGTCGTCATGGCCGGAATCGTAAACCCTGCCAACCTCCCCGACGCGGCAGAGCCTGTGTTGTACCCTTCCGCCAGTCCACAACGCCTATCCATAGGTGGTGCACATGCGGCGAATCGCCGTCGCCAACCAGAAAGGCGGCGTTGGGAAGACAACCACGGTGGTCAACCTGGGTGCCGCCCTCGCCGAGCAGGGCCGGCGGGTGCTCGTCATCGACCTGGACCCGCAGGCCAACGCGAGCACCTGGCTGGGCACCGTCGACGCCCGCGCCCTCTACGAGGTCTTCGAGAACGGGGCCCCGCTGGAGAAGGCCGTCCGCGCCACCGGCGTCGACAACCTCGACCTGGTGCCGTCGTCGTCCTGGATGACGAGGGCCGAACGCAACGCCACCACCCAGGCCGGGGCCGAGATGATCCTGCGCCAGGCGGTCGACGAGCTCCCCCACGACCACTGGGACTACATCCTGATGGACTGCCCGCCCGCCCTCGGCCTGCTCTGCTACTCGGCCCTGGCCGCCTGCAACGAGGTCCTCATCCCGGTCCAGACCCGGGTCATGCCGCTGGCCGGCCTGGTCGCCCTCAACCAGACGATCGACACCGTCAAGCTCCGCCTCAACCGCCGCCTGCAGCTCTCGGCCGTGCTCGCCTCGCAGGTCGACAAGCGCACGGCCCTGTCGCGGGAGATCGTTGAGAGCCTGCGCGAGCGGTTCGGGGACGTGGTCATGGAGACCATGATCCGCGAGAGCGTCCGGGTCGCCGAGGCGCCAGGGCACCGCCTCCCCGTCACCATCTACGCCCCTGACAGCTCCGCGGCGCAGGACTACCGGGCCGCCGCGGCAGAGTTCGACGCGAGGAGTGCCGCGGATGGCGAGACCCAAGCGGATGGGCGCCTACAACGCGCTCGATGACCTGCTGCCGGGCCCGCCCCGGCCGAGGCTGGAGCCGGTTCCCGACCTGCCCCGGTCCCGGCGGTCCCGTGGGCGGGGCCCCAACGCCCTGGACGAGCTGCTCCCCGGCCCGGGGGCCGTGGAGGGGCTCGACGACCTCCTCCCCGGGCCGTCGGCGCCGCGGGGCCGGAGCGCCGGCGGGCGGCACCTGGGGATCTGGAACCCGCTGGACGGGCCACCGGCCGCCCCCGAGCCGCCGCCGGCCCCGGGGCCGGTCAGGGCCCGGGTGAGCTTCCGCCTCCCCGCCGACCTCGTCGAGACGGCCAGGGACGCGGTCGCCCACCTGGCCGGGACGCCCGACCGGACCACCCTGACCGCCCTGACCGAGCGCGCCCTCCGGGTCGAGCTGGCCCGGCTGGCCATCACCCACAACCACGGCCACCCGTTCCCACCCCGCGCCCCCTGACCCGGCCCGGGGGCTGACCCGGTTACCCGGGCGTTAGCCCGGGTTGCGACGGTTCGGCCATGTTCCGCCGACCCGTTGGACCGCTCGCCGCCCTGCTGGCCGGCCTGGTGCTGCTCACCTCCGGCTGCTCCCTCCCCGACCTGCCCGTCGCCTTCGGCGACCAGCCGGCGCCGCCC
>DATABK010000076.1:0-1845 GCA_036259695.1 Actinomycetes bacterium
AGCAGGGCCTGGCCGCCAACGACTGGTCGCCCGGGCCCCCGGTGCGGGTCCGGATGGGCCTGCACACCGGCGAGGGGGTGCTGGGCGGGGACGACTACACCGGCCTCGACGTGCACCGGGCGGCCCGGGTCGCCGACGCCGCCCACGGCGGCCAGGTGCTCCTGTCCGACGCCACCCGCGGGCTCGTCCAGCACACCCTCCCCGGGGGAGCCTCCCTCCGCGACCTGGGCGAGCACCGGCTGCGGGGCCTTGAGGACCCCGAGCGCCTCCACCAGCTGGTCAGCGACGGCCTGGCGGCCGACTTCCCGCCGCCCCGGACGCTGGACGCCCGGCCGAACAACCTGCCGCTGCAGCTCACCTCGTTCGTGGGCCGGGAATCGGAGATCGCCGAGGTCGAGCGGCTGCTCGGCCAGACCCGCCTGCTCACCCTGACCGGGCCCGGGGGCTCGGGGAAGTCCCGGCTGGCCGTCCAGGTCGCGGCCGACCTGCTCACCCGGTTCCAGGACGGCTCCTGGTTCGTCGACCTCGCCCCCGTGACCGACCCGGCCCTGGTCCCGGCCGCGGTGGCCAACGCCCTGGGCGTCCCCGAGGCGGCGGGACGGCCGATCCTGGACGGGGTCAAGGAGCACCTCCGCCACCGCGAGCTCCTCCAGGTCGTCGACAACTTCGAGCAGGTGGCCGAGGCCGCTCCCGTGCTCGAGGAGCTCCTCACCGCCGCCCCCCGGCTGCGGACCATGGTCACCTCCCGGGTCGTGCTGTCGCTCCGGGGCGAGCAGGAGTACGCGGTCCCGCCGCTGGCCGTCCCCGACCCCGAGCGGCTCCCCACCGGCCTGCCGGCGCTGGGCGAGGTCGAGGCGGTGCGGCTGTTCACCGAGCGGGCCCTGGCCGCCAGCCCCCGGTTCGCCCTGACCGAGGAGAACGCCCCGGTCGTGGCCGAGATCACCGCCCGCCTGGACGGCCTCCCCCTGGCCATCGAGCTCGCCGCCACCCGGACCAAGGTCCTGACGCCCGAGCAGATCCTGTCCCGGCTCAAGCGGCGCCTGTCGCTCCTGACCTCGGGGCCGCGGAGCCTGCCCGAGCGCCAGCGGACCCTGCGGGCCGCCATCGCCTGGAGCCACGACCTGCTGGAGCCGGTCGAGCGCCGCCTGTTCGCCCGGCTGTCGGTGTTCACCGGCGGCTGGACGTTCGAGTCGGCCGAGGCGGTGTGCGACCCCGACGAGCTCGGCCTCGACGCCCTGGACGGGCTGACCTCACTGGTCGACCAGTCGCTGATCCGCCGGAGCGAGCCGCCGGGGCGGCCGTCGCGGTTCTCGATGCTGGAGACGATCCGGGAGTTCGGGCTGGAGCAGCTCGAGGCCGGCGGCGACCTCGAGCTGGTCCAGCGGCGCCACGCCGAGCACTTCCTCGGCCTGGCCGCCGAGGTCGAGCCCCACCTCACCGCCGAGGACCAGGGGGTGTGGCTCGACCGCTGCGACGAGGAGCACGCCAACATCCGCGCCGCCCTGCGCTGGGCCATCGACCGGGGCCACGCCGACCAGGCGCAGGCGGCCGCCGGCGCCCTGTGGCGGTTCTGGCAGCAGCGCGGGCACCTGGCCGAGGGCCGCCGCTGGCTGGACGAGACCCTGGCCATGCCGTCCGGCCAGGCCCCCACCGCCGCCCGGGCCAAGGCCCTGGCCGGGGCGGGCGGGGTCGCCTGGTGGAGCGACCGGGAGGCGGCCCGGGCCTTCTACGACGAGGCCCTGGCCATCGAGCTGGCCGCCACCCGGACCAAGGTCCTGACCCCCGAGCAGCTGCTGCCCATGCTGGCCCGGCGGCTGGCCATCCTCACCGCCGGGGCCCGGACCC
>DATABK010000077.1:0-3648 GCA_036259695.1 Actinomycetes bacterium
CGGGCAGCGGCCTCACCTGCGTGGGGGCCTGAGCGACCCGTCGCCGGCGTCGACCGGCTCCTGGTCGGCCCTGGTTCTGAGATAGAGGGCGTTGCACATGCCGATCAGGTAGGGGTCGGCCAGGGCGAGCAGGATCGACAGGGCGGCCAGGAGCCGGAACTCGACCACCAGGCTGGCCAGGACCAGCCCGCTGGCCTGGAGCAGCCCGATGAGCAGGCACAGCGGGAAGTGGGCCGAGGCCACCCGGTGGGAGACGTTGGCCGCCTGCCGGACCCGGCGCTCGCCGCCGAGCACGACCCGCTGCATGAGCACCACCAGGAAGGCGAAGGCGATCCCGAACAGCGGCCACAGCCCGACGGCCAGCTTGGCCTGCTCGGACTCCGGCAGCGGCCCGCCCTCGCGCGACCCGAACAGCAGCAGCCCGACCATCAGCGCCCCCACCAGGTAGAAGGCGCGCAGCAGGCCGGCCCGGACGCCCGGGGCGATGGTGCGGCGCATGGTGGCCAGGGCGGCCGCCGCCGGGGTGGGGGACGGCGCCGGGTCGATGGCCCCGGCCAGCCACGAGACCAGGAACAGCTCGACCAGGAGCCCGGCGCCCAGCAGGAACACGGCCAGGGGGACGGCCAGCACCGGGTCCTCGGGCTCCAGGAACACGGGCAGCCCGCCGACCACCACCGTGATCACGGCGGCCAGGGGCCGGCGCCGGTACTGGCGCCAGGCGTCACGGAGCACGGCGGCGAACATAGGCGGGCCTATCCTACGGTGGGGATCCCCTGATGTACCGGGGGATCACCCCGGCGGTCCCCCGGACCCCCCGCAGAGGAGCGCGACCATCATGACCACCGCCGCCGAGCTGCCCCGGCTGACCAGCCTCTCCCATGGAGCCGGGTGCGCCTGCAAGCTGCCCCTGGCCACCCTGGAGCGGCTGATGGCCAGCGTCGGCCAGGGGCTGGGCGGCGCCGCCGACGCCAACCTGCTCGTCGGGGCGGCCGAGGGCGACGACGCGGCCGTGCTCCGGCTCGACGATGAGCGGGCCCTGGTCCTGACCACCGACTTCTTCACCCCGATCGTCGACGACCCCGGCGACTGGGGGCGGATCGCCGCCGCCAACGCCCTCTCCGACGTCTACGCCATGGGCGGCCGGCCGCTGATCGCCCTCAACCTGACCGCCTGGCCGGCCGACCTGCCCGTCGAGCTGCTGGCCGAGGTGCTGCGGGGCGGGGCCGAGGTCGCCGCCCAGGCCGGCTGCCCGGTGGTCGGCGGCCACTCGGTCGACGACCCCGAGCCCAAGTACGGGCTGGCCGTGGTCGGGCTGGCCGACCCGGCCCGGCTGCTGACCATCGCCAGGGCCCGGCCGGGGGACCGGCTGGTGCTGACCAAGCCGATCGGCACCGGGGTGGTGGCGACCGCGGTCAAGCGCGGCGACCCCGAGCCGGCCGCCGTGGCGGCCGCGGTCGCGGCCATGACCACCCTGAACCGCGACGCCGCCGAGGCCGCCCTGGCCGCCGGGGTCGAGGCGTCCACCGACGTCACCGGGTTCGGGCTGCTCGGCCACCTGCACCGGATGCTGCGGGCCAGCGGGGTCGCCGGGGAGGTGGACGCGGCCCGGGTGCCGTTCCTGCCCGCCGCGGCCGAGCTCGCCGGAGCCGGGTTCGTCTCCGGCGGCACCCGCAACAACCAGGCCTACCTGCGCGACCACGTCGAGCTGGAGCCGGGCCTGCCCCCGGTGGTGGCCACCCTGCTGCACGACGCCCAGACCTCGGGCGGGCTGCTGCTGTCGGTGGCCCCCGAGCGCCTGGCCGGCCTGGTCACCGATCTCCGGGGCCGGGGGATCGAGCCGGCGGTCGTGGGCCGGGTGCTGGCCGGCCCGGCCGGCCGGATCGGAGTGCGGCGGCTGCCCCCGGGCTGAGCCGATGCTACCCTCGGTTACCAGGAGGAAGGCATGCTGCGGATCGACGACGACCACTACCAGGCGCTGGTCGCCCACGCCAGGGCCGAGTACCCGAACGAGGCCTGCGCGCTGCTGGCCGGCCGGGACGGTTCCGTCGAGCGTGTCTACACCCTGCCCAACGCCGAGGCCAGCCCGACCTTCTACGTGGTCGAGCCCAAGGCCCAGCTGCGGGCCATGACCGAGATGGACGACCTCGGCCTCGACCTGGTCGGGATCTTCCACTCGCACGTGGCCACCGAGGCCTACCCCTCGCGCACCGACGTCGAGCTGGCCGCCTACCCCGACGCCGCCTACCTCATCCTGTCCCTGGCCGACCAGGACGCGCCCGTGCTGCGGGCCTTCCGGATCCGGGACGGCCGGGTCGACGAGGTGGAGCTGGAGCGGCGGACCGCCGGGGTGGCCGGATGAGGCCGCCCGCCGATGGCCTGGCCTGCCCGGTCTGGCACCGGCAGGGCCCGGCCGCCCGCTACGGGCGATGTCGGGCCCGGCCGTCCACCGGCGCCTGACCCCGGCGCCACCCAGCTCCCACCGCTCCAGGAGGCCTTGATGGCCGTTGAAGTCCGTATCCCGACGATCCTGCGCAAGCACACCGGCGGCGAGAAGGCCGTGGAGGCCGACGGCGAGACCGTCCGCGACCTGCTCGGCGACCTCGACCGCCGCTACCCGGGGATCGCCGGCTCCCTGTTCACCGAGGACGGCTCCCTGCACCGCTTCGTCAACGTCTACGTCAACGACGAGGACGTCCGCTTCCTGGGCGCCCTCGACGCCAAGCTGGCCGACGGCGACGTGGTCGCGATCCTTCCCGCGGTCGCGGGAGGGGGCTAACCAGAATGCGCTACGAGGACCTGGCCGACGCCATCGGCAACACCCCGCTGGTCGGGCTGCCAAGGCTCTCGCCGTCGGCCGACGTCCGCCTCTGGGCCAAGCTCGAAGGCCAGAACCCCACCGGCAGCGTCAAGGACCGCATCGCCAGGGCCATGGTCGACGACGCCGAGAAGACCGGCCGGCTACGGCCGGGCGCGACCCTGGTCGAGCCGTCCAGCGGCAACACCGGCATCGCCCTGGCCCTGGTCGCCCGGGTGCGGGGCTACCGGCTGGTCGTGGTCATGCCCGAGAACACCTCGCCCGAGCGCCGCCAGCTGCTGGAGCTGTACGGGGCCGAGGTCGTCCTGTCCCCGGCCGCCGGCGGCTCCAACGGGGCCATCGCCCGGGCCGAGGAGCTGGCCGCCGAGCACCCCGACTGGGTGATGCTCTACCAGTACGGCAACCCGGCCAACGTCACCGCCCACTACGAGACCACCGGCCCGGAGATCTGGCGCGACCTGCCCGAGGTCACCCACTTCGTGGCCGGGCTGGGCACCGGCGGCACCCTGGTCGGGGTGGGGCGCTACCTCAAGGAGCAGAACCCTGCCGTGCAGGTGGTGGCGGCCGAGCCCGAGTACGGCGACCTGGTGTACGGGCTGCGCAACCTGGACGAGGGGTTCGTGCCGCCGATCTTCGACGAGGCCGTGCTGGACCGGCGCATCAAGGTCGGCTCGGTCGACGCCCTGCACCGGACCCGGGAGCTGGCCGCCGCCGAGGGCGTGTTCGCCGGCATCTCCACCGGGGCCGTCCTGCACGTCGCCCTGCGGGTGGCCGAGCGCCTGGAGCGGGCCGACATCGTGGTCCTGGCCCCCGACGGCGGCTGGAAGTACCTG
>DATABK010000078.1:0-3891 GCA_036259695.1 Actinomycetes bacterium
CCCTCGGGCAGGCCAGAACGCCGGGGGGCCGGCCCCGGGGCCCGGTTCGCGGAGCTCAGGTTGTCGGTACGCTGCGGCACCCGAGCAGGATAAGCGCTCGGGTGCCCCGGCGGTACGTCAGCTGTGCCTACTGCAACCTACTGCAAACGGTTGAGGACGGGGTCCTTCCCGATCTCCCGGTAGGCGGCCACCGAGGAGCTCGAGCTGGTGAGCCGCCAGTCGCAGTTGTGCAGGTTGTTGAAGTACACCAGGGCCTTGATCCGGGTCCGGGTGGTCTTGAGCTGGACCAGGGAGTCCCGCAGCCAGGCCGCCTTGCTGGGCGAGCCGGCCGGCTGCTCGCGCAGGCCGTACTCGGCCAGCATCAGCGGCTTGCCGGGGGCGTGGGCGGCCGTCCACTCGTAGAACGGCCGGGTGATCTCGGCGAAGGAGCGCGGCTTGGCGCCGGACCGGCACCCGTACCAGTTGTAGGGGTCGTAGGCGATCCAGTCGACGTAGGCGTCGCCCGGGTACAGGGCCGGGTAGATGTCCCCGTGGCCGCCGACGAACCCCATCATGTTCCAGACGAAGATGACGTTGTCGGCCCCGACCTTGTTGAACCCGTCGACCACCCGGCGGAACGCCTTGGCGTAGTCGGCCGGCTGGCCGGCGCCGGGGATGTCGTTCTCGGGCTCGTGGTGGAAGGCCAGGAACATCTTGCGGCCGAAGGCCTTGAGCCGGGTGGCGGTGGCCGTGATCTGGGCGTCCTGGCTGCCGTTGGCCACCGCCGGCCAGGAGCCGGGCGACTTCCAGTTGATCAGCAGCAGCCGGCCCTCGGCGGCCAGGGCGCGCTCCTCGGCGGTCGGGAAGTTCTGGCTCCACTGGTGGTAGAAGTGGACAATGTCGAACTTCCGCCCCATCTGGGACTCCCAGGCCCGGTCGAACTTGCTGGTGCCCCACAGGGCGCCCGAGTTCGGGGCCATGGCCTTGGTGAACCCGGCCGGCCCGGGGACCCCGCCGCCCGACCCCGGCGAGGTCGTCGGGGTGGTCGAGGTCGCGCTGCTGCTGGTCGGGGTCGGCTTGGTGGTCGGGGTCGGCTTCGTGGTGGAGGTGGGCGGGAGCGGCGAGGTCTGGAAGTGGGGGTCGATGGCCAGGCGCCGGAACCCGTCCAGGGAGCGGCTGGAGGTGGCCGCCCGGTAGTCGCAGGCCTTCTTGGCGTCGAAGTAGATCAGGGCCTGGACGTTCGGCATCTCGGTGGCCAGGTCCGTGGCGGCGTTGTCGAACCAGGCGGCCTTGCGGGCCGGGTTGGCGGCGTCCTCGACCGAGCCGGTCTCGCCGATCATCAGCGGCTTGCCGTGGGAGCTGCCCCAGAGGTAGAAGTCGCCGAAGATCTCCGACAGCTCCCGCCAGCCCGCCCCGGGCCGGCAGCCGGGGCCGTTGTAGCCGTCGGCGGCGATCCAGTCGACCTGGCCGTCACCGGGGTAGAAGCGGTCGGCGGACTCGCTGGCGAACGCGGACGCCGTCGGGGCCCAGACGAACGACGCCGGCAGGCCGGCGAAGACCTCGCGGACGTGGCCCCAGGCGGCCTTGTAGGACTCGGGCGAGCCGACCCAGGCGCTGTTGGCCGGGTCGTCCATGCGGTGGGCGTAGCGGATGAAGACGGGCTTGCCCAGGTCCCGCACGCCCTCGGCCAGCTGGCGCAGGTAGACGTCGTGGCGGCCCTGGGCGATCTCGGTGGTGCTGGCCCCGTTCCCGATGGTGATGAGCGGGATCCGCCCCTGGGCGACGTCCCAGGCCGGGCGCCAGCCGAGCTGGGCCCCGAAGGGCACGTAGGTGTGGTCGATGGCCAGGCGGCGGCCGATGCGCCGCTCCAGCTCGAGCACGGCCTGCTGCTGGGCGGCCTTGGAGTACGACCCCGACGGCTGCACGAAGGCACCCAGCCAGGCCGCCCTCGGGGTCAGCGAGTCGTCGCCCTGGGGGCCGGACGGCGGGAAGGCCCGCGCCGACACCGTGAGGGCGCCGACCAGGCCGGCGAGCAGGAGCAGGGCGGTGAGGACACGGGACCCGCGGCGGGGCCGGGGGTCGCCCGACCGCAGGTGGCGGGGGCCGACGGATCTGCGTCTGGGCCGCAATCGGGGGCGTGGGGCTTGACGCAACGCGGGCTCCTCCTACTCAGCGGCTCGCCACGAACGGGAGGCTTGGAGCCTCAGGCCGTACGCGAGCGGCCCACGGGGGGTCAGGCATCCGTGGCGAGCCAGGGCCGCTCAATGCTGCAGCGGGCCTGGGGGGAGGCCCGCCTGCTGGATGTGGGGACGGAAGGGCTGCACGGATCTATACCAAGAGGAGGAGTGGTCAGTCAATTCGTGCTTGGCTCGCTCGACGTCCATCATGGCCGAGCAGCTTCGGGCGTATCCGAACTCGCGCGGACATCCGTTCGTGAACTGCCAGGGCGCTGGCAAGGGGTACGTCGCCTAGCGGCGAGGATAGTCCTGGAACTGCGGCTGCTCCTTGACCGATGAATCGACCAGGGAGGGCCTGCTCTCGGCCCTGTTCCCCACCAGCCCGACGAATGGTGCGGAGATGCTCTGGAGATGCGCCTGCACGGACCTCAGCATGGAGGCGGCGCCGTCGGCGGTCGACACCACCTCGAGCACTCCGTCGGCGACCCAGGTGATGATGTCGAGGCTCTGCCGATCGAGGCTGGAGGGGGTGTCGACGATCACGACATCGAACAGGTCTCGGGCCTCGTTCAGGATCTCGGCCAGGCGCATGGGCGGAAGCCGGCCACCCTTGTCGTCGTTCCAGCCGGGGAGTACCCACTGTCCTCGCTCCAGCACCCACAGGGACGTCACCCAGCTGTTCGGCGCGTCCTCGCTGAACCCCCATCGCCTGGGAACCATCCCGCGCCCGTTGCCGTTGCCCGACCCCGGAATCATGGGATGGTTGAGGTGTGTTCCCACCAGGAGCACATGATGGCCGGTGTGGCCCAGCAACGTCGCCAGCACGGTCGACACGACCGTCTTGCCGTGGCGTCCTGGGGGGGAGGTGACCACGATCACGCCGCCGACCCGACCGCCCAGATGTGTCGCGACCTTGGCAAGGAGGTTCTCACCCGCCTGCGCCACTGCCAGGTCCGCGAGCACGTTCGAGGATGCCGCCTCCAGCGATCTCGAGAAGGGAAGGTAGCCGACGATCGGGAAGCGGTCCAGCTCCACCTGGTTCGCAGATGCGGCCGGGGCGGTGGGCCGCCGGAGCAGTTCGAGCAGGAACACGACGGTGATGGCTAGGAAGAGTCCTGCGGCGAACGCCACCCCGCCCTGCCTGACGAAGGCCGACAGACGGGAGAGCTTCTCTGGTTCGCCGACGTCCACCACGGAGTTGGGATCGGCCGCCCTCGCCTGGGCGAGCTGGCCCTCCAGGCTGCGCCGCAGCTGGTTGCGGCGGGCTTCGGCGTCCTCCTGCTGCTTCATCAGGTCCCGGTAGGAGGTCACCAGCGGCGCCAGTCTGGACCGCTCGGCCTTCCTGTCCCGGATCTCCTCGCCGAGTCGCGAGGCGACCGTGGTGCTCCCCTCGGCCTCCGCCTCCAGCTGCCTCTGCTGCAACGAGAGAATGGTCGAATCCAGCCGGTCATAGCGCTCTTCAGGGTTGACGGTGCCGTGCTTGGCGATGAAGGCGACCAGCTTCTTCTTGACGTCCGAGACCCCCTTCTCGGCCGTGTTCACCGACCGCCGGGCGAGGTCCACCTGGCTCTGGAACAGGAACCTGATCGTCTCGCTGCTGGCCGCCCTGGCCACCGCCGCGGCGCGGGCCCGATCGGTATCGGTGTAGGAGACCTCGATGAGGCTGCTCTCCAGGATCGGCTGCGCCGAGAGGTTCTCCCGGATGCCCTGGATTGGGGCCTGGGTCTGCTCGGCG
>DATABK010000079.1:0-2784 GCA_036259695.1 Actinomycetes bacterium
CGCTGGCGCTGCTGACGGGGCCCGAGGTCCTGGACGTCGAGGCGGTCGGGCCGGGGGACTGGGGGCTGTGGCTCGGCCTGGGGCTGTCGGTGGCGCTGATCGTGGCCGGGAGCGCGCTGGCCCGGAACGTGCTGCTGGGGATCGGGGCCGCGGGCATGGTGCTGTTCCTGGGGCAGGTCGCCGGCGAGTACTGGAGCGACCTCGGCGCCCCCCTGGCCATCCTGCTGGTCGGCCTTGGCCTGGTCGCCGCGGCGGTGCTGGTGGCCCGGCTGCGGCCGGCCGGGAACGGGGCGCCGCGTTGACCGCGGCGTTCCCTAGCTCGCCGGGAGCTTGGTGATGGCGTCGGTGAACACGCGCAGGATGTCGCGCGGGTCACGGGAGACGTAGGCCAGGCCCCCGGTGGCCTTCGAGATGAGCTTCAGGGAGGCGGCGTCGGCGTTGGCCCCGTAGGCGACGGTGATGATCCGGACCGGCTTGTCCGGGTCCTGCTCGGCCTTGAGCCGGCGCAGCAGCTCGGCCCGGTTGATGCCGCCGGTGGGGTCGTCGTTGATGCCGTCGGTGAGCAGGACCACGATGTTGATCCGGTCCGGCGCGTACGAACGCTTCACGGCCCGGAACGCGGCCAGGGTGGTGTCGTACAGGCCGGTGTCGCCGTTGGTGGCCTGGAGCCGGGCCAGCGCCTCGGCCAGGACCTCGCGGCGGACCTTGCCGTTGGGCAGCCGGGCGTTGGTCGGCCCGATCGGGACCGACTCGGCCCAGTCGCGGCCGCCGCCCAGGTCCGAGGAGAAGACCCAGGTGCCGAGGTTGGTCTCGGGAGCGAACAGGCCGAGGGCCTGCCCGGCGGCCGCCTTGACGATGTCCATCTTGGTCTTGCCGCCGGTTCCCGGGACCTCCTCCTTCATCGACCCGGAGACGTCGTAGACGGCCAGCACGTTGCTGCGCTTGCGGGCCGCGTTCCAGCTCTCCAGGGCCGCCGCCACCACCTTGGGGGCGGGCGGGGCCAGGACCCGCTTCGGCTGGTCGGGGAGCAGCCCGTTGGCCTGGTTCAGCTGCGGCCCGGGACGGCCCTCGGAGGTCCGGAACCCGGCCTCCTGGAAGCGCGTCTGGATCGGCTCGCTGCGCAGGTAGTCGAGGAAGCCGGCGGCCGCCTTGCGCTTGGTCTCGCTGACCCAGGGGGCGCGCAGCACCACCCACGGGTGGTCGGCCTCCAGCGTCCCCTCCTCGGGGTAGACGGCGACCAGGGGGACCTCGGGCTTGTCGCGGTCGCTGGTCTCGGCGAGGCCGGAGGCGTTGCCGCGGTTGTAGTCCCAGACCGACTTCTCGTCCAGGGGCACGGCCGAGACGAAGTCGAGGGTCTGGCCGGCCTGGTCGGCCTGCTGGAGGTTGGCCAGGAAGGTCGCGGGCGTGTCGGCGTCCTGGCCGGGGGCCCGCTCCAGGCCGAGGATGACCCGGCGGAGCTGGTCCTCCTGCTTGACCAGGGTCTCGACCGACAGCTCACTGGTCTGCCCGGTGGCCGCGAACACGGCCGCGATCAGCGCCTCCAGCCCGGGCGTGGACAGGTTGGGGTCGGTCTTGCCGAGGCGGAAGGCCCCCCACTCCGGATGGCCGAACTTGGCCCAGCCCTCGGAGCTGGTCACCGCGCCGAGCAGCTCCTTGAAGCCGAGGCTCCGCTCTGGCCAGCCGAGCGCCTCGGCCATCGGCTTGGGCATGGCCATCACCATCGGGGTGGTGGCGAGCTTCGGGTACTCGAGCGGGATCAGCACCGCCTGCTTGGTGGCCTGCTGGCGGAGCGCGACCTGGAGCGCCCAGGCCGAGGAGGCCGGCACCCAGACGTCGGGCCGCAGGCCGTGGGTGGCCTCGTCCCAGCCGGTGGAGAGGGCGGACGCCACCTCGACCGAGTCGGTGCCGCGGACCTGGACGTCGACGCAGCGGTCGTCGGCGACCGGCCGGCGCCGCTCGTACTCGGCCGCGGCCTGGGACACCACCCCGGCCTGGTCCGGGGAGACGACCACCTGGAGCGGGACGTCGCCCGAGCGGCAGGACTGGCTCTGGGCCGGCTGGTTGACGAAGAACACGAAGCCGCCGATCCCAAGGGCCAGGACCAGCAGGATGCAGGCGGCCGCCAGCAGCGCAGTCGGACGCCGCCGGCGCCGCTGGGCCAGATGCCTGCCGCCAACCGATGCTCGCTCGTTCTCCATATGAAATCCGGCCACTTCCGGCCGGTCGGCGCGACCGGGGGTCGTCCGCGCCTCGGAGAGCCGGACCGACCTGGCTCCACCGTATCCGCAGAGATTGCCTCGTCTTCTGCCGGTGTGCAAAATCCTGCCAAGATCGAGGGGTTCGGCGGCTTTTCTGGGGGAGGGTTCAGGAGGAAAAAGACGCTCGGGCGATCCGGCTGCTCAGGCCTGCTCCAGACGTCCGGACGATTCGGCCGGGGCCTCTGCCGATGGCGCCGCGGGTCCCAGAAGCCGGTCACCCAGCGGAAGCGGACCAGGCCATGTCAGGCCTCCTGGGCACCCCGGCCGGGCCCCCGCCGGTCATCCGCCGGACCATGCCGATGGTCGGCCAGCGGATCGGCGCCCAGCTCCTCGGCCTCGGCCAGGGCCTTGCGCTCCTCCAGCCGATCGCGCCACAGGCTCTTCAGCACCTCGGCCAGCGGGCCCAGCTGCTCGCGCCGGGCCTGGTACAGGCGTCGCCGGCCGTCCCGGCGGACCGAGGCCAGGCTGGCCGGAGCTGGTGGGTGCTCGCCGTTGTCCCGGCGAGGTGGCCGGGGGCGGGGTGGCC
>DATABK010000080.1:0-1514 GCA_036259695.1 Actinomycetes bacterium
GCCCCCCTCGGCCGGGGGGTCGAGGCCGAGCAGCCCGGCGGCGGCCTCGGCGGCGACCCGGCGGACGGCGGCGGCATCTGGTGCGGTCAGCAGGGCCGCCCCGGCCTCGGCCAGCAGCCGCTGGCGGGCGGCGGCCCGCCGCGCTGCTGGGGACTGCCACCAGCCCACCTTCGCTCCTCCTCGGCCGAATGGACGCCGCAGGCCGGGCGGTCGGCCTGTGAAGTTCTTCGGCAGCCGGAGCGGCGGCTGTAGGCAGGGAGTCCCGGGGGACCGCCGGGTGGTCAGCCGGTGGATCGGGTCAGCCGGTGTCGGCGGCCTCCTCGGCGGCCACCGACCAGGTGTAGGCCTCCTTGAGCAGCCGCAGGTACATGAAGGTCTCGGTGCGGCGCACGCCCTCGATCCCGGCCAGGTCCTCCGACAGCAGCCGCAGCAGGTGGTCGTTGTCCTGGCAGACCACCTCGGCCAGCATGTCGAACGACCCGGCGGTCAGGACCAGGTACGACACCTCGGGGAGGCGCCCCACGGCCTCGGCGACCTGCTTGCGGGCCCGGCCGTCGACCGAGATGGCGACCATGGCCATGGCCTGGTAGCCGAGGGCCATCGGGTCGGCCACGGCCACCACCTGCATGATCCCGGCCGCCTGGAGCCGGGCCACCCGCTGGCGCACGGCCGCCTCGGAGATCCCGAGCTCCCGGCCGATGCTGGTGAAGGGGCGGCGCCCGTCCCGCTGCAGGGCGGCCACGATCCGCCGGTCGACCGCGTCGACCCTTGCCGACCTGGACATGCGAACTACCTCCAGAATCCTTTGCCAAGGAACGAGTTTCGAAGTAGTCTATCCCAGTCTCGACGCAAGGCGAAGCATCCAGCGGATCAGGAGCGTGATCAGCATGGGCCGACGGCCCGACCAGGAGCGGATCGACAGCCTCACCAAGGCCAGGACCCAGCTCGTCCACGAGCGCACCCCCAAGTCGCGGGAATGGCGCGAGCGCTCGCTCGCCTCCCTCCCCCTGGGGGTCGCCTCCAGCTTCCAGGACGCCCCGCCGTACCCGATCTTCTTCGAGCGGGCCAAGGGCAGCCGCGTCTGGGATGTCGACGGCAACGAGTACTCCGACTACCACAACGGCTTCGGGGTCATGGCCGTCGGCCACAGCCACCCCAAGATCGTCGAGGCCCTGTCCGAGCGGGCCGCCATCGGCACCCACTTCGCCCAGCCGGTGGCCGAGACGACCCTGCTGGCCGAGGAGCTGTGCTCGCGGTTCAGGATCGACCAGATGCGCTTCACCAACTCGGGCACCGAGGCCACCATGGACGCCATCCGGCTGGCCCGCGGCGTCACCGGCCGCGACAAGATCGTCAAGATCGAGGGCTCCTATCACGGCCACCACGAGTCGGTGCTGGTCTCGATCCGCCCCAGCCGGGACAAGATGGGGCCGCGGGAGACCCCGGCCAGCGTCGAGTTCGGCAGCGGCACCCCCAAGGCCGTGACCGACCTGACCCTGATCGTCCCCTACAAC
>DATABK010000081.1:0-5742 GCA_036259695.1 Actinomycetes bacterium
GGCAGCCTCGACTTCGACGACGTCTTCGGCCGGGCCACCGGGCTGGCCTCGGGCACGGCCACGGCCATCGCCCTGCTGCTGTTCGTGGCCTGCACCGGCAAGAGCGCCCAGTTCCCGCTGTACGTCTGGCTGCCCGACGCCATGGCCGGCCCGACCCCGGTGTCGGCCCTGATCCACGCCGCCACCATGGTCACCGCCGGGGTCTTCCTGGTCGCCCGGACCCACGTCATCTTCGAGGCCTCGGGCACCGCCCAGACGGTGGTGGTGCTGGTCGGGGCGGCCACCGCCCTGCTGGCGGCGCTGATCGCCATCGGCCAGGACGACATCAAGAAGATCCTCGCCTACTCGACCGTCTCCCAGCTCGGCTACATGTTCATCGGCGTCGGGCTGGGGCCGATCGGCTACGCCGCCGGCATGTTCCACCTGGTCACCCATGCCTTCTTCAAGGCCCAGCTGTTCCTCGGGGCCGGGTCGGTGATGCACGGCAACGACGACGACACCGACATCAAGCACTTCGGCGGCCTGCGCTCGGTCATGCCGGTCACCTTCTGGACGACCATGGCCGCCTGGGCGGCCATCATCGGCGTGCCGCTGACGGCCGGCTTCTACTCCAAGGACCAGGTGCTGGCGGCCGCCTTCGAGCACGGCGGGGTCGGCCGGCTGGCCTGGGTGGTCGGGGTGCTGACGGCCGGGCTGACCGCCTTCTACATGTCCCGGTACGTGTTCCTGACCTTCTTCGGCGAGCGGCGCTGGCCCGAGGGCCGCCACCCGCACGAGTCCCCGGCCGTCATGACCCTGCCCCTGATCGTGCTCGGCCTCCTGGCCCTGGTGGCCGGGTTCGCCCTCAGCACCTTCACCGGCGAGGGCGGGCGCATCCAGCACTTCCTGGAGCCGGTGCTGGGCGCCCCCGAGGAGCACGAGTCCCTGGCGGCCGCGTTCTGGCTGTCGGCGGTGGCCACCGTCGTGGCTGCGGCCGGGGCCGTCGGCGCCTGGCTGCTGTACGGCCGGCGGGTCGACTGGCTGGCCCTGCGCCGCCGCTACGCCGGGGCCTGGCGGCCCCTGGCCGAGCGGCTCTACGTGGACCAGGTGTACGAGCTCTTCACCGTCAACCTGGGCCGGGCCCTGGCCGCCTTCCTGGCCCGGACGGTCGACCAGCGGGGCATCGACGGCACCGTCAACGGCGTCGCCGAGCTGGTCGGCAATACCGCCCGCAGCGGCCGGCGCCTCCAGTCCGGCCTGGTCCGCAGCTACGCCCTCGGCGTCCTCGGGGGCGCCGTGGTGATCGTCGCCTTCCTGGTGTTCCGGCCATGACCCCCTCGTTCCTGGAGCCGCCGCCGTGCTGCTGACCGCCACCCTGTTCGCCCCCCTCGTCGGGGCGCTGCTGGTCGCCCTCGTCCCGGCGGCCCGGCAGGAGTCGGCCCGGCTGGTCGCCCTGGTGGCCAGCCTGGCCACGCTCGCCCTGGCGGTCGTGCTGGCGGCCCGCTTCCGCACCGGCGAGCCGGGGTTCCAGCTCGGCCAGGCGGCCGAGTGGGTCCCGGCCTTCGGGGTCAGCTACCGGGTCGGGGTCGACGGGGTCAGCCTGCCCCTGGTCCTGCTCACGGCCGTGCTCACCCCGCTGGCCATCGCCGGCTCCTGGCGCATGGCCGACCGCCCCCGCACCTACATGGCCCTGCTGCTGGTGCTCGAGGCGGCCATGATCGGTGTCTTCGTGAGCCTGGACCTGTTCGTGTTCTACATCTTCTGGGAGGCCGTGCTGGTCCCGGCCTACTTCCTGATCGGCTCCTTCGGCGGGCAGCGGCGGGTGTATGCGGCGGTCAAGTTCTTCGTCTACACCCTGCTCGGCGGCCTGCTCATGCTGGTCGGCATCATCGCCCTGTTCTGGCTGCACCAGCAGGCCACCGGCACCCCGACCTTCGACTACCAGACCCTGGTCGACTTCGAGAAGGCGCCGGCCACCCAGCGCTGGCTGTTCGCGGCCTTCTTCGCCGCCTTCGCCATCAAGACCCCGGTGTGGCCGTTCCACACCTGGCTGCCCGACGCCTACACCGAGGCCCCGACGACCACCACCGTGCTGCTGGCCGGGGTCATGTCCAAGCTCGGCGTCTACGGGTTCCTGCGCTTCGCCCTGCCGCTGTTCCCCGACGGCGCCCGCTGGGCCCAGCCGGTGCTGCTCACCCTGGCCGTGGTCGGGATCCTCTACTGCGCCCTGGTCGCCACCGTGCAGCGCGACTTCAAGACCCTGGTCGCCTACTCGTCCGTGTCCCACCTGGGCTTCATCGTGCTCGGCATCTTCGCCTTCAACCTCCAGGGGCTCCAGGGCGGGGTGTTCTACATGGTGGCCCACGGGCTGGTCATCGGCGGGCTGTTCTTCGTCACCGGCATGCTCGAGGAGCGCCGCGGCACCCGCCGGATCGAGGAGTTCGGCGGCCTCCAGCAGGTGGTGCCCCGCATGGGCGGGGTGATGCTGGTCATCATCCTCGGCTCGGTCGCCCTGCCCGGGCTGGTCGGGTTCGTGGGCGAGTTCCTGACCCTGCTGGGGGCGTTCCTCTCCAACCGCGTCTACGCCGTGCTGGCCGCCGGCGGGGTCATCCTCGGCGCCGTCTACCTGCTCTGGGCCTACCAGCGGATGTGGCACGGGCCCCTGGACCGGGACGAGAACCGCACCCTTCCCGACCTCACCGGCCGGGAGTGGGCCATCCTGGCCCCCCTGGTCGCCGCCATCGTCGTCCTCGGCCTGTTCCCCCGGCCGGTGCTGGACCGGGTCGAGCCCTCGGCCCAGCGCGTGGTCGAGCAGACCCAGGCCCCGAGTCCCTGACCCCGGAGGAGCCACGTGCACCCGCTGGCCCAAGCCAACACCCAGCCGCTGCCTCTGCCCGAGGTCGACTGGCGCGCCATCGCTCCCGAGCTGGCCCTGCTGGCCGCCGGGGTGGTGCTCCTGCTGGTCGTGGCCTTCTGGCCCCGGGCCGGGCGGGGCGTGCTGGCCGGCCTGACCCTGGCCGGCCTGGCCGTCGCGGCCGCCCTGACCGTCTGGAACTGGGACCTGGAGCGGGTCGCCTTCGAGGGCGCGGTGTCGCTGGACGGCATCACCCGCTACGCCAGGGCCATCCTGCTGGCCGTCGGCGCCCTGGCCACCCTGATGATCGCCCAGGGCGACACCCGCGAGGACGAGCCCGACGACAGCCCGCCCGAGGTCTTCCCGCTGCTGCTGTTCGCCCTGCTCGGGATGGTGCTCCTGGCCGCCGCCTCCGACCTGCTGGTGGTGTTCATCGCCCTGGAGGTCCTCTCGCTCAGCCTGTACGTGCTGGCCGGCGAGACCCGCCGCCTGGCCGCCCAGGAGGCGGCCATGAAGTACTTCCTGCTGGGGGCGTTCTCCTCGGCGTTCCTGCTGTACGGGATCGCGCTCTGCTACGGGGCCACCGGCAGCACCAGGCTGCTCGAGATCGCCAGGGCCACCGGCGACCCCACCGGCGAGGGCACCCTGCTGCTGGCCGGGGTTGGCCTGCTGGCCGTCGGCTTCCTGTTCAAGGTGTCGGCGGTGCCGTTCCACATGTGGACCCCCGACGTCTACCAGGGCACCCCGACCCCGGTGGCCGCGTTCATGGCCGCCGCCACCAAGGTGGCCGCCTTCGCCGTGTTCCTGCGGGTGTTCGCCGGGGCCCTCGGCGGCCTGGTGGTGTCGTGGCGGCCGGTGATCGCCGGGGTGGCCGTGCTCACCATGCTGATCGGGGCGGCCCTGGCCGTGGTCCAGACCGACCTCAAGCGGATGCTCGCCTACTCCTCCATCAGCCACGCCGGCTACCTGCTGGTCGGGGTGGCGGCGGCCGCCACCGTGCCCCGGGGCGTGTCCGCGTCCATGTTCTACCTGCTGGTCTACGCCTTCATGGTGATGGGGGCGTTCATGGTCGTGCAGTACGTGTCGCGGCTCGGCCCGCCCGACGACGACACCATCCGGGAGCGGTCGTCGCTGGAGGACTACCGCGGCCTGGCCAGGCGCCACCCGTGGGCGGCCGGGCTGCTGGCCGTGTTCATGCTCGCCCTCACCGGCATCCCGCCCCTGTCCGGGTTCTGGGCCAAGTACTACGTGTTCCTGGCCGGCATCGAGGCCGGGCTGACCTGGCTGGTCGTGGTGGCGGTGATCAGCTCGGTCATCTCGGCCTTCTTCTACCTGCGGGTGCTGGTCGTGGCCTACCTCCAGGAGCCGGTGGGCGAGGCCGGGGCCCCCGGCCGGACCCGGCCCCTCGGGGTCGCCCTCGGCCTGGCCGGCCTCCTGACCGTGGCCATCGGCCTGGCCCCCGAGGCCCTGATCGCGGCGGCCCGGTCGGCCGAGAGGATCCTGGGGTAGGCGTGGCCGGAGCCCGACCTCCGACCCCCGACGCACCGGGGCACCCCCTCGGGGTTCCCCGGACCCCTCCGGACGGCCTCGCCGGGATCCAGGCGAACGTCAAGGCCGGGCTCGGGCGGGTCGAGGGGGCGCTGGCCGAGGCGGTGGCCACCGCCGACCCGTTCGTCGCCGAGGCGGCCAGCTACCTGGTCACCGCCGGAGGCAAGCGGCTGCGCCCGACCCTGGTCCTGATCGCCGGCCACACCGGCGACCCGGACGAGCCCCGCCTGGTCGGGGCGGCCGTGGCCATCGAGCTCACCCACCTGTCCAGCCTGTACCACGACGACGTGATGGACGAGGCCGAGCTGCGCCGGGGCATGCGCTCGGCCAACGCCCGCTACGACAACAAGGTGGCCGTGCTCACCGGCGACTACCTGTTCGCCAGGGCCTCGGAGGTCACGGCGAGCCTCGGCACCGAGGCGACCCGGGTCCTGGCCCGGGCCATCGCCCGCCTCACCCAGGGCCAGATCCGCGAGGTCCGCGGGCCAGGGCCCGGGGCCGACCCGGTCGAGCACTACCTGCAGGTGCTGGCCGACAAGACCGGCGCCCTGATCGCCGCCGCCTGCCGCCTGGGTGGCTACCTGGCCGGGGCCGAGGCGTCGGTGGTGGGAGCGCTGACCGAGTTCGGCGAGCGGGTCGGCCGGGCCTTCCAGCTCGGCGACGACCTCCTCGACATCACCAGCGACGCCGAGGTCGCCGGCAAGGCGCCCGGCGGGGACCTCCGGGCCGGGGTCCGGACCCTGCCCATCCTCTACCTGCTGCGCCGGGGCGGCCCCGACGCCGACAAGCTCACCGCCGTCCTGAACGGGGACCACGACAACGGCGCCGTCGGCGAGGCCCTCGACCTGCTGCGCCGCTCGCCGGCCCTGGCCGAGGCCCGCCGCACCGCCCAGGCCGAGGTCGACGCGGCCAGGGCGGCGCTGGAGGGGGTTCCCAACGGGCCGGTGCGGGCCGCCCTCCAGGCGGTCGCCGACCAGGTCCTGGACCGGCAGGTCTAGGGCCCTCGCCTGCCGGCTGCGCACCGAGGACGTCGTCAGTCGGACCAGTGCCGTAGCGATGTTGCGGTTGCCGAGTTCGGGGTATGGAGAAGGCTTCGGCAGAGGAGGTGGTCGGCATGGGCATGGAGGGGTTCCGCGACAAGGCGGATGATGCCCTCACCAAGGGTGAGGAAGAGGTTGACGAGCGGACCGGTGGTCGCTTCGACGAGCAGACGGACCGGGCGGCTGATGAGGCCCAGGAGCGTGGCGAGGGGATCCTCGGCGACCAGCAGCAGGGGGACCAGCCTCAGCAGTAGCGAGATGGATCGCTCGACACCTCAGTACCTGGCGTGTGACGCGAGCTGCCCCGGGTTCGCCCGGGGC
>DATABK010000082.1:0-2073 GCA_036259695.1 Actinomycetes bacterium
AGGTCCTCCGGCGGCTGCGGGCCGAACCGCGGACGGCCCAGGTGCCGGTGGTGGTGCTGAGCGCCGACGCCCGGCCGACCCTGATCAAGGAGCTGCTCGCCCAGGGCGTGCGGGCCTTCATCACCAAGCCCCTGGACGTCAAGGAGCTGCTGGAGCTCCTCGACACCATCGCCGCCCAGCAGCGGGTCAACGCCTGAGCCGCCGATGCCCACCCTGCGACCGCTCGAGTATGTCAACGACGCCCTGTTCGTCGGCCTGGCCGGGGTCTGCTACCTCCAGTGGCGGCGCCACGGCGGGAAGGCCCCGGCCTGGCTGGCTCTGACCTTCGGGGTCCTGGCCGGCGTGGTCGTGGCCGGTGTTGCCCTGTCGGCGACGACCCCCACCGGAACGGTCCGGGAGTGGGCGACCAAGCTGCTCCTGGTGGCCGTGTTCCTGTTCCCGTACCTGCTGTTCCGCTTCACGGCCGCGCTCGACGACCCGTCACGGCGGACCGAGCTGGTGGCCAGCGGCCTGGCCGGCGTCATGCTGGTCTCGACCCTGGCCCTGCCCACCCTGCCCGGCCCCGGCGAGCCCCGGCCGCGCTGGCTGGGCGCCTACCTGGCGGTGGTGGTGGTCCAGTGGACGGCCACCTCGCTGATCGTGGCCGCGCGGCTGTGGCGGGCCGGGCGGGGCCAGCCGACCGCGGCCCGGCGGCGGATGCGGGGCCTCAGCATGGGGGCGGCCGGCCTCAGCCTGGTCATCGTGGTCGCCGGGGCCGGCCCGTCGGTCGACTCCGAGGCCCTGACCCTCGTCACCGACGTGGTCACCCTGGCCAGCGCCCTCATGTTCTACCTGGCCTTCGCGCCCCCGGTGATCCTCCGCAACGCCTGGCGGCAGCCCGAGCAGGCCAGGCTGCGGTCGGCCATGGGCGACCTCAAGACGGTCACCCAGCCCGCCGAGGTCGCCGCCTGCCTCCTGCCCCACGTCATCAGCATGGTCGGCGCCCGCGGGGCGGCCCTGCTGGACCAGGCCGGGACCGTCCTCGGGACCCACGGCGAGATCCCCGGCCTGGACAAGGACCCGCTCGGCGAGGGTCCCCAGGCGGCCGGGACGCCGGCCGAGGACCGGCCGTCGGTCCGGCTTTCGCTGTCCGATGGCTGGCTGCTGGTCTGGGGAAGCCCCTACACCCCGGTGTTCGGCCGCCAGGAGCTCGAGCTGCTGCAGGCCGTTGGCAGCCTGGCCGACCTGGCCCTGGAACGGCTGCGGGTGGCCAACCGCGACGCCGAGCTGGCCGCGGTGGTCGACGCCTCCGGGGACGCGATCGTCAGCACCGGCCTCGACGGGACGATCAGGAGCTGGAACCCGGCGGCCACGGCCATCTACGGCCGCCCGGCCGACCAGGCCGTCGGGCAGCCGTTCACCACCGTGGTCCCGACCGACCGGGTGCAGCAGGCCGTCGAGCTGCTCCGGCGGGTCACCGAGGGCGAGCGGGTCAGCCTGGAGACCAGGCACCTGCGCGGCGACGGCGAGACCTTCAGCGTGTCGCTCACCGCCGCCCCCCTCCGCGGCCCCGCCGGGGCCGTGCTCGGCATGTCGGTGGTGGCCCGCGACGTCACCGAGCGCAAGCGGGCCGAACGGGCCCTGCGGGAGGCCAAGGAGGAGGCCGACCGGGCCAATGCGGCCAAGAGCGAGTACCTGTCCCGGATGAGCCACGAGCTCCGCACCCCCCTCAACGCCATCTTGGGGTTCGCCCAGCTGCTGGAGCTGGAGGACCTGACCGACGAGCAACGCGAGAACCTGCATTTCATCTTGAACGCGGCCCGGCATCTGCTGGCCTTGATCAACGAGGTCCTGGACATCGCGGCCATCGAGGCCGGGCGGCTGCCGCTGTCGCTGGAGCCGGTGGCGGTGGCCGACGTCGTCGCCGAGACCGTCAGCCTCATCCGCCCCCTCGCCGACCAGCACCAGGTGCTGCTGATCAGCCCGCCCCAGAGCCCGTCCACCCATGTGCGGGGCGACCGGCAGCGGCTCAAGCAGATCCTGCTCAACCTGCTCTCCAATGCGGTCAAGTACAACCGCCAGGGCGGCACCGTG
>DATABK010000083.1:0-1695 GCA_036259695.1 Actinomycetes bacterium
CACGGTGCCGCCCTGGCGGTTGTACTTGACCGCATTGGAGAGCAGGTTGAGCAGGATCTGCTTGAGCCGCTGCCGGTCGCCCCGCACATGGGTGGACGGGCTCTGGGGCGGGCTGATCAGCAGCACCTGGTGCTGGTCGGCCAGGGGGCGGATGAGGCTGACGGTCTCGGCGACGACGTCGGCCACCGCCACCGGCTCCAACGACAGCGGCAGCCGCCCGGCCTCGATGGCCGCGATGTCCAGGACCTCGTTGATCAAGGCCAGCAGATGCCGGGCCGCGTTCAAGATGAAATGGAGGTTCTCGCGTTGCTCGTCGGTCAGGTCCTCCAGCTCCAGCAGCTGGGCGAACCCCAAGATGGCGTTGAGGGGGGTCCGCAGCTCGTGGCTCATCCGCGACAGGTACTCGCTCTTGGCCGTGTTCGCCCGATCGGCCTCCTCCTTGGCCTCCCGCAGGGCCCGTTCGGCCCGCAGCCGCCGGGTGACGTCCTCGACGCTGTGGATGATGAACTCGAGGTCCCCGCCCGGCCCCAGGACCGGCGAGTTGACCGGGCTCCAGTAGCGGACCTCGAACCCGCCGCCCTCGGCCTGGGGGCGGCGGATGTCGTACTGCTGCACCGCCATCGTGTCGGCAACGAGGTCCCGCCGGACGCGGTCCAGCGACGCCCGCAGGTTGTGCTCGCCGGTCGCCCCGGGATCGTCCGGGTTGTCGGGGAAGACCTCGAACAGGCCCCGGCCAAGGATCTCCTCCCGGACCGTCATGGTGTCGCGCAGGTAGGCGTCGGTGACGGCCACGATCACCAGCTCCGGGTCGAGGACCAGGTAGGAGCCGGGGGCGGCTTCGAACAGCGACCTGAAATCGTGAGGACGCACCGGTCCCCATCACCTCCGGGGCAGGCGGGGGGTCTGGGCACAGCCTGGGCGGCGGTGCCGACGCCTACTGATCGGCAGCGGGGATGGCGGTCTTGAGGAGCTTGCTCAGGCTCAGGGAGGGGCGGCCATGAAGGCGTCGATGTCGTCCACCGCCAGCCCCCGGAACTGCGGGTAGCGGCGGAAGGCGAGGGCGATCTCGGCCGCGGCCCGCCGGAAGACCCAGCGGGGCCGGCCGTTGAAGGTGGTGTTCGGCTCCCCCGGGGCCGGGCCGTACTGCTGGCCGACGATCAGCCCGGACCTGGCCCCGATTCTGGCCGCGTAGCGGAACTCCTCGCGGGCGTGGGCGATCGACCCGTCCGAGGTGCGGGTGAAGTTCCGGTAGCTCATCACCACCAGGTAGGCTCCGGGCAGGTCGGCGATCAGGTCGATGACGTGGTGGACGGCCGGCTTGGTGTCGCCGCCGAAGTCCACCGGCCCGGGGGCGTCGCCGACGGCGTCGAACCAGAACGGGACGGCGAAGCCCAGCTGGAGGCCGCGGTTGGCCGACTCGGTCAGCTCCGACCGGTAGGTGTCGACGATGCCCTCGAGGGTGGTGAGGTACTCGACCAGGTTGTCGTCGACGACGTCCTCGTCGAGCCAGCCCGGCTGGGTGTACGGCTCCAGGTCGAGGTGGACGCCCTTGAGCCGTTCCGAGCGGCCCACCCTGGTGTTGTAGTCCCCGACCAGCTCGACCAGCAGCTGCCCCAGGTAGCGGCGATCGTCCCCG
Source organism: Actinomycetes bacterium (assembly GCA_036259695.1). GTDB lineage: Bacteria > Actinomycetota > CALGFH01 > CALGFH01 > CALGFH01 > CALGFH01. The sequence continues at coordinate 1,637 of DATABK010000083.1, forward strand.
AACCAGGTCGGCCCACCCCCCAGGGCCTGCACCGACAGCCCGTAGCCGGTCGCGGTGGC
>DATABK010000084.1:0-3551 GCA_036259695.1 Actinomycetes bacterium
AGCCACCCAGGCTAGACCCGGCCCCCGGGGCGGCGGCGCGCTGGACCCGTTACCCGGTCTCGAGCAGCGCCCTGGCCTCCACCAGGTCCGGGGTGCCGAACCCCTCCTCGAACTCGTCGTAGAGGCGCCGCAGGTGGGCGCGGTGGGCTTGGGGTTGTGACCGGTCATGGAGGCGGCATCGGTGCAGGGCCGCCCGTAGCTCCGCCGACCTGGTGCCGTGGCCGGCGGCGAGCTCGATGGCGCGGGCGTACGCCTCGGCCGCCTGGTCGGCGTCTCCGTCCTTGGCCAGCAGGTCGCCGCGGATCCGGTGGAGCTCGGGGAGGTAGTAGAAGGGCCGCTCGGTCCCGACCATCCGGATCGCCTCCTCGACCACCACCAGCCCCTCCGAGGGGCCGGCGGTCGCGGCCAGGGCCTCGCCGAGCAGCCCGAGGTAGTAGGGATGGTCCAGCTCGGCGCCGGTGGCCAGGTAGCCGGCCAGCCCGGCCCGGAGCTGCTCGACCCCGGCACGGTCGGCGCCGGTCACGGCCAGGGCCCAGCCGCCGAGGATGGCCGCCTGGGCGGCCCGGATGGGGAAGCCGTGCTCGGTCGCGGTCGCCATGGCCCGCCCGGCCCAGCCCAGCGTCGCCTCCGCCTCGCCCCGGTACTGGCGCAGGTAGGCGAGCTGCACCTCGGCGCTGGCCAGGCTGTAGGGATGGGTGGTGGCCAGGGCCCGGGCCTGCTCGGCATGGTCCAGGGCGCTGTCCGGCCGGCCGAGGAACCACAGGGCCAGCGCCGCCCAGTCATGACAGGCGACCGCCGGGTGCTCCCCGTACGGAGCCAGGTAGGAGTCGTCGGCGGCCTCGTCGTAGATGGCCAGCCCCCGCTCGGCGTACCCGAAGGCCCTGGCGGCCGCCCCCTGATGGAAGGTCGAGCAGGCGAGGAGCTCGTGCGCCTCCACGGCCAGCTCGGAGACGCCGAGCTCCAGGATCCGGGTGAGCAGCGCCTCCGAGCGGTGGTAGCGGGCGCGGAACTCGTTGACCGCGGCCAGGCCGTGCAGCACCAGGGCCAGCTCATGGGGCCGGTCGAGGGCCACAGAGAGCTCGTGGGCCCTGGTGTAGGCCGCCTCGACCTCGGGGGAGGCGAACCCGCGGGTGGCGACCAGCGCCGGGCCCAGGGTCATCTGGGCCACCAGCTCGACCTGGTCCCGCTCGGGCCCCTCGGGCAGGTGGGGGAGGGCGCCCAGCAGCGTCTCCAGGTGCTGGATGGCCTCCCGGGGGGCGCTGCGCCCCAGCGCCTGCAGCGCCGCCGCCTGGAGGTAGGGCACGGCCCGGGCGTGGTCGTGGCCGGCCAGAAGGTGCCCGGCGAGCTCGGCCGCCCGGGTGGCGGCGGCCTCCCCGTAGGCCCGTTCCAGCCGCTCGGCGACGGCGACGTGCAGCCGGGCCCGCCGGCCGGCCGGGATCCGGTCGTACAGCACCGTCCGGTGGAGGTCATGGGCGAACCGGAACCCCGCCGACACCGTCCCGTCCGGCCAGGCCACCGGCCCGGCAGCCCGCAGGAAGCGGCCATGCCGGGCCAGCACCGCACAGCGGCCCTCAACCGCCTCGACGGTTCCGGTGGCCCGGCCGCCCGCACCCGCCTCGACGGTCCCGACCCCGCCGGTCGCGGCCGTCGCGGCGGTGAACTCGACCCCGGCGACGGCGGCCGTCTCCAGCATGGCCAGGTCGGCGGCGTCCAGCCGCTGCAACTGCAGCTCGAGCAGGCGGCGCAGGGCGCCCGGGACCTCGCCGGGGCCGTCGGGGCCGGGCGCCAGCTCCCACCGGCCGTCCGCCGGCCGCAGGGCACCAGTGTCGGTCCAGGCCTGGAGGAGCTGGACAACGAACAGCGGCACTCCGTCGGTGCGCCGGTGCACCAGCTGGGCCAGCTCCTCGGGGACGTCGGCCCCGGGAAGGTCACGACCCAGCACCGCCGCCACGTCCTCGGGGGCGAGCTCGCCCAGCCGGAGCTCGGTGGCCAGCCCCCGGAGCCGGAGCTCGGCGCCGGCGTCGCCGATCGGGGCGCCACCGGCGAGGGCATCGGCCGGCCGGTAGGTAGCGGCCACCAGCAGCCGGGCCGGCGTGGTCCGCCTCGCCAGCCAGGCCAGCAGGTCGACGGTCGAGGGATCGGCCCAGTGCAGGTCCTCCAGGACCAGGAGCAGCGGACGGTCCGAGGCGACAGCCTCCAGCACCTCGGCCGCCTCCCGCAGCATCCGCTCGGTCGTCCCGCCCAGCGCCCGGCGCTCCAGGTCGGCGCGGTCGCCCGGCCCGACCAGCGCCGGCATCTGGACCAGCCAGGTCGGGGCCAGCCGGGACAGCAGGGCCAGCGCCTCCTTGTCGTCCCGGCAGAGCCGATCCAGCGCGTCGAACACCGGCAGGTACGGCTCGGGCGCGCCCCGCTGCTCGAGACACTGCCCACGGGCGACCCGCCCGCCGAGCCGCCGCTCGACCTCGCCGGCGAACGCCTCCACCAGCGTCGACTTGCCGATCCCGGGCTCACCGGTCACCAACACGACCTGCCGCCGCCCCTGCTCGGCCAGGTTGTGCAGCTGGCCAAGCCGCTCCAGCTCCGCCTCCCGCCCAACCGGCACGACCCCGGCCGGAGGTGCCACCCCGGTCGAAGGGGGGTCCGGGACCTCCGCCGCCTCGGTGTGCGGCTCCTGCGCCTGCTCCTGGACGGGGGCGAGGAACTGGTAGCCGCGGCCGTGGACCGTCCGGATCACCGCCTGCTGCCGGCCGCTGTCGCCGACCGCCCGGCGGGCCGCCTTCACCCGGCTGGCCAGGGCGGAGTCGCTCACGAACCGGCTGCCCCAGATCTGGTCCAGCAGCTCGGTCCTGGGCACGACCCGGTCGCGGTGCCGGACCAGGTAGGCCAGGACCTCCAGGACCTGGGGCTCGAGGTGGCAGGGGACGCCGCCCCGGCGCAGCTCGTAGCGCCGGTCGTCGAGCTCACAGTCGCCGAACCGGTAGATCATCCGGCCCGTCCCCGTCTCCAAGCTTTCTCCATGCCCTCTCCAAGTTCGCCCGCCGGCCGACGGCTAGCGTGAAGCAGGCTCAAGTGTGAACGCGACCAGAAAGCGGTGAAAGCCGATGTCCACAACCCCCGCCGTGCCGCCGCAGCAGGCCGACGGCCGGCAGGCGTTCATGCAGGCACTCACCACCGAGCACTTCACCCTCCAGACGGCCCGGGCGGTCGCCGTCAACGAGGGCAACGGCCGCACCGCCCTGTACATCGGGGCGCTGTCGAGCACCCTGGTCGCCCTCGCCCTGGTGGCCCAGCGGTCCCCGTTGGGCGACGTCTTCTACGCGGTCGCCCTGACCGTGCTCCCGGCCGTGCTCTTCCTCGGCCTGGTCACCTACGTCCGGGTGCTGCAGAGCTCGATCGAGGACATCCTCTACGCCCGGGCGATCAACCGGATCCGCCACTACTACACCGAGATCGACCCCTCCCAGGCCCACTACTTCCTGCTGTCGGGTCGCGACGACTTCCGCGGCGCCCTGGCCAACATGTGCATCAGGGACTCCTGGACCCAGTTCCTG
>DATABK010000085.1:0-1578 GCA_036259695.1 Actinomycetes bacterium
CGGGACGAGGATGGCTGTCAGGCGGACCGGGTCGAGCCGGCCCAGACCGGGGCGCCGGCCCCGGCCGCCACCACCTGGTGCTCGAGGGCGAACGCGACCGCCTCCAGCTTGGAGTGGACGCCCAGCTTGACCAGGACGTTCTGCACGTGGGTGCGGACGGTGTTGAGGGAGAGGAAGCACTCCTCGGCGATCCGGCGGTTGGACCAGCCGTTGGCCAGCAGGCCCAGGATCTCCCGCTCGCGGCCGGACAGGGTCCGGACCCGGAGGTCGACGCTGGGGTCGCGCACGGGCCGGGCGGCCGGCTCGGCCGCGGCCACGATGCTGCCCTTGCCGGCGACCAGGGTGCGGATGGCCCCGGCGACCTGGCGGCTGGAGGCGTCCTTGGCCAGGAAGCCGTCGGCCCCGGCCTCCAGGGCCTCGGTGATCGTCTCCCGGCGGGTGTCGGCCGACAGCATCAGCACCTTGGTGGCGGGCGACGACGCCTGGACGGCCCGAAGGGTGGTGGCCAGGTCGGGCCCGGGCATGTGGGCATCCAGCAGCAGCACGGTCGGCTCGTGCCGAGCGGCCAGCTCGATCGCCTGGTGGCTGTCGTGGGCCACCCCGAGGACGGCCAGGTCATCCTGGGCGTCCAGCATCACTCCGAGGCCCTCGGCGAAGACCCGGTGGTCATCCGCCAGAACCAGTCCGATCATGTTCGTCACGTTACGGCCTCCCCCGGCGCGCCTCAGTCGCTTCGGCCCGTTTTGCGACCGTCTTGTAAGGCGCCGCCGGAGCCGCAAACGGTACGGCCGACACCTTGCCCGTAACCGACCCGTGATCGGTACGTGATGGTCCGCGGCGGGGAACGGAGCCCCCGGTCTCCCGGGTTGCGTCGAGCGTACGACGGACGTCGCATGGTTCTCATCCGGAGAAGTCAGTAGCTGGCGTCGCCGAAGTCGCCGATGGCCCCGGGCAACCCGCAACGTAGGTGAAGTTGCGTCGATTACCGTAATATCCGGCACTACAACCCCCGTACCAGCCCACCGGGGCGGTGCGGCAAGCTGTTCGTACGACAACGGACGTCGTCTTGGCTGGCCGTTCGCCGGTCACCGGAGGAAGTCGATGGCTCGCGTGTTCCTCGCCGACTGTCAGCCGCTGTTCAACGAGGCGCTGGAAGCTCTCATCACCCGTGACGGCACCAACGAGGTGGTCGGGCAGGCCTCGGCCGTGCCCCAGGTCGTGGCCTCGGTGCCGCAGCTCAAGCCGGACCTGTTCGTGATCGACGCCGGGCTGGCCCTGGGCGGGCGGCCCACCCTGGTCGAGACAATCCTCGCCGAGCTGCCCGACACCAAGGTCATCCTGCTCGCCCAGGACACCGACATCGACCTGCTGCTGCACGCCATCCGGGCCGGCGCGGTCGGGGTGGTCGGCAAGAAGTCCGGCACCCAGACGGTGCTCCGGGCCGTCCAGGCGGTGCTGGACGGGGAGGGCGTGGTCCCGAGGGCGATGCTGCCCCAGCTGTTCCGCCGGCTCCTGGACATGGGCGACCGGGCCACCGACGCCCCTCTCAACCGGCTGTCCCCGCGGGAGCGGGAGGTG